>CALCWU010000100.1 GCA_937905855.1 uncultured Mollicutes bacterium | reverse complement strand
GATTATAACATTACTAATAAAATATTGTATTTTGATAATTATAATCTTACCCACTATGATATGGATAAAATTTTAGGCACAACATTTGTTTGTGATGAATTAAATATGAATGGAAAAAAAGTGTATCTTAAGGATGGATTTATATATATTGGTAAAAATAGAAATTATAAATTTAATGATTATCAAAATGGTAGTTTATTAAAAGTAATTAAGTTTAATAATAATTCAGATATTTTAGTTGAAGATAGAGTGTTAAAATTTACAAGTGAAAAAAATCCTGATGTTGTGCTAGATGAATATGTAGGGTATTTCGATATTGTTTATATGAATTATAATACCTTTAGAATGACTTACGAATTTCAAAGAGTTATTATTGAAAATAAAGATGGCTTTTCAGCATGTATTGCAAGCGAGGATATATATTATCAAGAAAATCCTTATGAAAGCTCGCATGATTTTAATAAATATGATATTTTAGTGCATAAAAAGGATGAGGTTTCAAATGAACAAAAGGATTTTTCATTTTCGTTAATTGAACCAAAAAAAGAAGTTATTATTCCTAATTTAGCTAGTGACTATGTTGGTGCAGTTTGCGTCTCTACAGAAACAGGCTATTTTGCTCCTTTTTATTATTTGAAAAATGAATTATTTAAAAAGTACTTCTATGATGAGCATTTAACATATGGTGATACTCTATTAAATAAATACAAGAAGGTAGCTTATCAATTAAGTGCTGATAGTGATATTAAAGGCTTAGTCAGGGAAAATAAAAGAAGAATAGCAAATGGTGAGGAGGAAATCTTCAAAATTCTAGCTAATGCTAATTTAGAATATAAGAAGGAAATGACATTGTTAGTTTTTGAAGCAAATTCATATTTAGAAAAAATTGGCTTAAGTGGAGTAATTATTTTCTTATTGTTAATTTTGATTAATTCTAAATCTAAAGAAAATAAGATATTATTGATTTATAATTATAAGGCAAATGATCTATTTTTTAATCATTCAATACTTAATATGGCTTTAGCTATATTAGTATATGCATTATCATATACTGGTGGTAAATTGTTTTTTAATAGCTATTTTGCTGTTAATTATTTAGCTATGGAAAATTATTCTTTAGTATTATATTTATCCATTGCAATTAGTATTTTATTTCTTGTTTTTAAAGAAATGGCAGATTATTTAGTTATAAAAAAAGGTGGTGAATAGGATGGGCCTTAGCTTAGAGAATGTGTGTTATAGTATAAAGGGAAAGATAATATTTAATAATATTAGTTTAAAAATATCTAAGCCAGGATTATATGCAATATGTGGTGAAAATGGTTGTGGTAAAACGACCTTGATTGAAATATTAATGAATCAAAGAAAAAGTATTACGGGGGCTTTGTATATCAATGATAAACTAATATATAATGATGGTAAGGGTGAGGATGTTAACCATTATTTTACATATATTAAAGCGTCAGAAGAATTAATTGAAAGCTTAACACTTAGAGGCTATTTTAAAATTTTATCACTTGATATAGATAAATATATTAGTGAGTTAGAAATCTTTAATATTAGAAATATTTTAGATGAAAGAATTAGTAAGCTAAGCAAAGGCGAACGAACAAGAATTTACCTTCTATTAAATATATTAACTAGTAAGAATGTTATTCTTATGGATGAGGCTACAGCAAATTTAGATGAGAAGACTGAAGAAAGAATCTTTGAATATTTAAAAACTTTGGCAAATGAAAAAATAATTATATATGCTAGTAACACTAATAAGTGTCTAAGCTATGCAGATTATGTTATTAAAGTAAGTAATAATTTCTTTTTTACTAATGAAGATGAATTAATACTTGAAAAACGAAAGAAATATAGCTTTAAGCTTTTGGGAATTATTAAATGTAAGAAATATCTATTATTTTTATTATTTTCAGCTATTTGCATTTTTTTATTAGGATTTGCAATTACATATAAAAAAAGCTATAGTAAGAATAATGTATATGAAACGATGCTTAACGAAGGAATGAATAAGGGCTATGGCTTTGTAAAATCAAGCTATTATTCGTTAAATGATCAAACTAAGATTTATGATATATCATATCAAAATGATGATAATAATTTATATATTCAAAAAGAAAAATATCCTTTTTTAAAGGATATTATCAAAGTGAGCACAATGCTTTATCAATATGTGCTTATAAATGATGATATAAATGATAATGAAATATACATAAACATAAATTTAAGCGAGACGTATAAAAAATATAATGAAATTTTAGAACTAAATTTTAAGATTAAAAATATTTATGAATGGGATAATAATTATGTTATCCTTAATAAAAGAACATATTATAAAGCTTTATTTAAAATGTACGAGCATCAATTTTCCTTTGATAAATTTTGTGTTAGAAATGAAAATGGAATATTTACATATCTAGATGATAATGGATTTACAAGAAATTTAGATATTATACCAACTGATATTGATACTGATTTAGTTTTACCAACTGCACTTAAAGATAGTAACACGCTTTTTTTACAAAACAATGATTTAAGGTATGATATAAGTAAATTAAATATAAAATACTCGGATGAGGGTGTTGGTTATATGAGTGAAGATCTTTTTTACAAAATATTAGATAGAGATATTTTTTATGTTGCTCATGATGTAGAGCTTGGTGTTTATGTAAATAATGCTAATTGTAATGATATAAAGAGGTTTTTGAATGAATATGATTTATTTATAAATCTAAAAAATCAACGTGATTATTCTTTTTTGTATTTGAATTCTACTCATAATTTAAAAACATACATATTTATAATTGCTGTTGCAGCTATGTTATGTTATATTTCATTAATTATAGGCGTTTTTAGTTTATATAGAAATAATAAAATGAATATAGCAATTATGAGGTCCTATAATTTTTCTAAGGCTAAAATAGGTGTAAAGTTAGGATTGCTTGTTACTATTTCTAGTGTGGCTATGCATGCTTTATGTGTATATTTATTCACAGTGTTTTACAATAAATATTTGAATAATAGGTTTATCTATAATGATGTTACAATTAGTGGTGTTAATATTAGTAAAATTTGGTATTTGCTTGTATTATCGTTTGTAGCTTCAGCTGTAGCTTATCTTTTTATATTTTTAAAATGGATTATAGCTCTTAATAAAAAATGATGTCGGTATGAATAATACCGATTTTTTTTCTAATCATAATGTTGTAATTGTCTTTTTTAATAGTTAAATTTATGGTAAAATATACTATGTATATTTTTCTAATTGGAGTGATAAAATGGATGCTAAGGAAAGAATCATTGAATTATGTAAAATTTTAAATAAAGCTGGGGAAATGTATTATGTTCATGATAATCCTATGATGGAGGATTATGAATATGATAGACTTATGAATGAATTAATTTCCTTGGAGGAAAAATATCCAGAATATAGACTTTTAGATTCACCAACACAAAAGGTTGGTGGTGAGGTTTTAAAAAAGTTTAATAAGGTTACGCATGAAATACCAATGCAAAGCCTTGCTGATGCTTTTAGCTATGATGAGCTTAGAGCATTTGATGAAAGAGTTAAAAAGGTAACACCAAATGCTACCTATTTATGTGAATTAAAAATTGATGGCTTATCTGTAGCGATTGATTATAAAAGTGGTATGTATCAAATGGCTTCAACAAGAGGTAATGGTGTTGTTGGTGAAGAGATAACTCATAATGTTAAAACTATAAAAAGCGTGCCATTACGCCTTAATTTGCCTGTTGATGTTGAGGTTCGTGGTGAAATATATATGCCTAAGGCCAGCTTCATTGAGCTTAATTTAGAACGTGAGGAAAATGAAGAAGAGCTTTTTGCAAATTGTAGAAATGCTGCAGCAGGTTCTATTAGACAACTTGATAGTAGTATTGCCGCCAAAAGAAATTTAGATGTTT
>CALCWU010000099.1 GCA_937905855.1 uncultured Mollicutes bacterium | reverse complement strand
TATATCAATGTCGGCTTATGAATCAACTTCAAATAAAAAAGAAGCCAATAGTAGATTAATATTAGCTTCAATTAAATATTAAATTAATAATTTTATTGTTAGAAATAACATTATTCAAACTACTTATTCCAAATTTAAGCCTTTATTCAAGGTAAATACTGTAAAGAAATAGCTAAAGCCAATAACAATTAAATCCTCAATAATTTTAATTAGGTTTAGCATATTTGCACTATTAATTATATTAGAAAAAACTAAATTCATAGAATTTTCAAAAAAGCTAATACCAAATGATAAAACAAGGCAATAAACAACTGACATTACCGCTTTATTCTTATTATGGGAATAGCCAAGAGCAATTCCTAAGAAAATCAATAAAACTGTTTCAATTGAAGAAATCATTTTTGATACAAGACTATATAAAACATCTAATATAAAATTACCTTCATAAGTGATTTCAAAGCTTTGAAGAATATTCTTTAACTCATCAATTATATTATTTGAATAATAAGCAATAACTATTGAAATGAAAATAATGATGCTTGTAGCTATAAAGGCTAATAAGGTATTTATTACAATAGATAATATTAAAGAATTTTTGCCAACAGGAAGTGTATGAGTTAAGTATCCCTGATCCTTAAAGAAACTTTTTACATATCGAAATAAAACAATTATACCACAAGCAATATAGCTTGCCACAATTAGAAATAAAAATAAGCCATTAACAGAAAAAATAGTTAATGTTGATATATCATTTCCATAGTTAATACTATTAACTATTCTTACGAAGATAGAAAGAACTGGTAAAGCTATAAATACCGGAATTAGCTTTTTAAAAATTGCTACAAAATCATACTTAAAAATTTTTATAAACATTTGAAAGCCTCCTTAAATGCGTCATTTATGCTGCCATTAAATTCATTTCTTAATTCATCAGCAGGCTTATGAAGCAGGATTTTACCATCATTTATAAACATTACATCATCAAGTATAACCTCAATATCACTAATTAAATGTGTACAAATAAGAAGGGTTGAGTCAGGCTTTAGATTACTAAGAATAATCTTTAAAATTAAATCTCTAGCTGCTGGATCAACACCAGCAATTGGTTCATCTAAAATATATAGCTTAGCATCTCTACTCATTACTAAAACAAGCTGAACCTTCTCCTTTGTTCCCTTAGATAAGCTTTTTAAACGCTCATTTAAATTAATATTAAGCTTATCTAATAAGAATAATGCTCTTTTTTCATTAAAATCAGCATAAAAATCCGAAAACATTTTAACACAATCCTTAACCTTAAAATCAGGATTTAAATAGGTTCTTTCTGGTAAATAAGAGATTATTTTCTTACTTTCAACACCAACATCATGTCCACATACACTAATCGTACCAGCATTTTTACATAATAGGCCATTAATTATTTTAATTAAGGTTGTTTTACCACTACCATTAGGTCCTAAAAGCCCTACTATTTTTCCCTCCTCTAGCTCGAAGGATACATTTTTTAATACCTTTTTTTCACCATAACTTTTATATAAGCCATCTACATTTAAAACCATTCTACTCACCACCATTTAACAAATTTATTGCTTCAGCCTTATTAATTCCAATAGCTTGCATTTTATTAAGATAATCATTTATGTACTCATTAATAAATGCTTGCTTTAATTTATCTACAATCATTTTATCCTCTGTAACAAAATACCCGTTAGTACTTTTAGGAATAATTACAAAATTTTTTACAAGCTCGTCATAGGCCTTAAGAACAGTATTAGGATTGACACATAGCTTTATAGCCATTTCTCTTACAGAAGGAATTTTAGCCATTGGCTTATAATTATTTAAAACAATTTCCCTTTTGATATATTCTACTATTTGTAAATATATTAATTCCTTATTATTAAATTGCAAGCTATCACCTCACTGTACTATCTAAATAATACAGCTTACCTTTAGGTTTGTCAACATTTATTCTATAATTTCATATTTAACACCAAGCGATTTTAAGTTCTTTAAAAAATCATCATAGCCTCTTTCTATTATTTCATAGTTATTAATTACAGTATTTGTGGGGCTAGCAATGGCGAATAAAAATAATGCGGCACAGGCTCTAAGATCAAAAGCTCTAACACTTCCTGAAACAAATATACTATGATTTGTGATAATTTTATTTTCAATAGCAGTAACCCTAGCTCCAAGATGAACAAGCTCTAAGGGAGCACTAAAGCGATTCTTAAATATCTTATCCTCTATAATAGCACTACCATTATTGAATAAGAATAAAACGCTAAATAATGGTTGAGCATCAGTAGGAATTTTCGGATATAGGTCCGCCTCAAAGTTAAAGGGAATAACCTTACTTTTATTACAGCACATAACATTTTTATACATTATTATATCGGCATTATTTAAAATAAGTGTTCTGATTGGATAATCTATATGAAGCAAATTAACATTTTCTAATTTAATATTACCGCATAACAAAGCCATAACTACATATGTTAATGCTTCTATTCTATCAGGAATTATTCTATATTTAACACTTCTTTTAGGAATACTATTAAATATTTCAATATTTTGATTTTTTATTATTTTAAAGCCAAGCTTACCTAAAAAATCAAGTGTATCAATAACCTCAGGCTCTAATGAATAATTATGAATTGTAGCATTTAAAAATATTGTTGCAAACACTATGTTAATAGTTGCCCCTACACTATTACCTTTTAAGGTAATATCAATATGCTCATTCTTAGGAATACCAGCTATTTCTATTATATTATCATTATAATTAACATTATAGCCTATAGCTTCAAATGCATCAAAGTGATAATCAAGTGGTCTTTCACCAAGCTTACATCCTCCAGGATAATATATCTTACATTTACCAAAAAGAGCTAAAAAAATACCTATCAAATAATAAGAGGCTCTAAATGTTAAAACTTCATTAATCAATAAATCACTGTAGGTAAGCTTGCTTGAATCAATTACTAATACATCATCAGTAAATGTATAGGTAACATTTAGATAAGAAAATATGCTTAATAAATTATAAACATCAGCTATTTTGGGAACATTACTTATAGTAGCCCTTCCTCTATTTAAAAGGCTTGCACACATAATTGGTAAGCAGGCATTCTTAGAGCCATGAATTTTTATTGTACCACTTAGATATTTACCACCATAGATTTTAATTTTAGACATATATTTCACCTTATTATCATTTTTATTTCTTTAATATTATGGTATAATTGATTAAAGAATGTGAGGTTTTACACTTGGAAGCAACAAATAATAATTTTTTTAGTAAAGTACTTTCAAAGCTAAAGAGCTATTGGAAAAAGGTTTTATCAGATCCTAAGGAAGGATTCTATTTTCTATTCTTTATTTTATTGATAATGATGGCTATAATGGTTATAGGAACAGTGTATAACGGAGGATTCTTCCATTTTAATACCGATGATGTAATTCAGTATTACCCATTTATGGGTGGCTTTATTGATAGGCTAAAGGAAGGAAAGCTATCCCTATATGATACAACCTTGTTTGGTGGAACTTCATTTTTTGCAGGAGTTTATTATCTACCATTTGATGTATTTACATTATTAACACTTCTTTTAAGTTTTGTAATGCAAGCAGAAACAGCCTATGGTATTACTAATTTTTTAAGACCACTTTGTGGAGCATTATTACTATATTATGTTCTTTATCGAAAGAATTTAAAAATCAAGACATGTATCATTACCTCATTAATTTATTTCTTTGGAGGAATGACCGAAGCATATTATGTATTTCCTGTTTATTTAGGTATTAACTTCTATGCTCCGCTTGCAATGCTTTTATGTGATTTATGCTTAGATAAAAAAGGTAAATGGTATTTATTATTGCCTCTATATAGTGTAACTGTTATATTATATGATTTCTATTTGGCTTATATGCTTTTAGCATTTTTAATGATTTATTTTATTGTTTCAATGCATGAAAGAGATATTTTCTCATTCTTTAGTAAAAAGAATTGCTTTATCATTAATAAAGAATTTTGGTTAAGATTTTTAGAATGCTTTAGTCTTGTTATTCTTGGCGTACTTATGGCCGCATTTATGTTAATTCCAAGTATGCAATATGTTTTAATTGAATCATCAAGAAATTCTACCTCATTTAAAGAACAGCTATGGTTCTTTACAAATTACGATAATAATCTTCATAAACAGGTATTTTCTTGGCGTCATTATTTCACAATGTGGTGTAATTTCTTTATACCTAATGAGCCACATCGCTTTATGCTAGTAGCCGCTGGCGATTATGTTAAGGAACATGCAACATTCTATTTAACATGTGGTGGTGCCGTCTACTTAGCCTATTTCTTCTTTTTAAGAGGAAAAAGAGCCAATCGCTTAAAGGGCTGGGTGTTATTCCTTAACGCTTTATTCCTAATTCCAATTTTTTCAAAAATATTTACAGCTAATGCTGAGCCTTATGTAAGATGGTTCTTCATTCCTTATATCTTTAATATGTATGCAATGGCCCTTGCAATGGATGAAAATGATTTTGCTATCGGTAAAAATAAATTATCCAAGCTTGTTCCTATTTGTGTTACCTTATTAGGCCTAATAACTCTAACCTTTGTTATTGTAAAGGATCCTGATATTTTTATTCATTATAATAAGGCTGACTTCTTCTTTTATCCAATACTTGGTGTTTCTATTGCCATTCTTAGTATTTATTTAATCATTTATATTGTTTATGCTATCCTAGCTTTATTAAATATTGATTTTAAGGTTATTAAAACAATCACTCCTCTAATGATATTTGCTGAATGTGTATTTGCTGCCGTTTTAATATTCTGCAATATTGATAATACCTCAAGCTGGTATTATAAAAACAAAAATTTAATGAATGAAATGAAGGATAATTTAATAGATTATGGCTATACTGATGAATCAGGATATCGTATTAATATTTATGATAATTCTGCTAAATCTACTGCTAATGCTAATTCTTTAATAGGTAATGTTAATTTTGGAAGATTCTTCCAATCATTCTATAATACCCCATTAAATACCTGTCTTGGTAAGGTTTATAATGAAGGCTCAACATCATGGAGTAGAGCCTTTAATGGTGGCTATAATTTATTATCTAGTAATATCTTTACAACAAAATATGTTGTTTGTTGGACAAGACAGGGCCTACATTTTCCAGAATATTATGAAAAGCTTGGAGAAAAAGGTGATTATACCTATTATGCTCTAAAGGATATGCCACAATTTATTGTTTATGATGAAGCTTATTATTCAATTGCTGGATCAAACCTAGCCTTCCAGGAGGAAGCAATCTTAAATTATGCCTTTGTTGATAAGCCTTCAATTATTAATACTGTTAATGATAAAAATGAAGATGCAACATATGAAGAGCTAGCTAAAATTAAAGAAGATTTAATGAATGAAAATAAAACTGATTTACTTGATAGCATTAATCTTTATGAGGAATATTTAAAAGCTGGAATTAGCTTTAAAACTCCTACTGAGGTTAAAGCATCTTTAGTAGGATACCAAAAAACTAAAAACACGCAATTAAGAAAATCCTCTATCGAAGAAGTTAATGGTAGTAAATATTATTGTTATGATATAGAAAATCTAACAACTTTACTTAAAAATGATGTCCTACAAATTTATCCATTTGATAGTCAAATTAGAGAAATGACCTATAATGATAATTTCATAAGAGACACTAATGGTAATGATCATGGAATGCATTATACTACCTGCTATTTAGAGGATTCTTGGACTCCTTCTAAGCTATACGTTCGTGTTGATGATACATCATGGGGTGATACACTAAGCCTTTATAGCTATAATTATGATATTTATACAAGCTTTATCGCTCGTCAAAATCAATATAAAAATAAAACATTTAAAATTGATGGTAATAAAATCAGCTTAACATGTGATATGCCAAGCCTAGGTAAGACAAGAATCATAAAAACCCCATATACTTATTCTAAAGATTGGCATGCCAATTATAATTACCAAACAATTAATGTTGATGGTGGATTCTTAGGAATCATTGTTCCTGATGATGTTGCTAAGGTTAATTTAACAATAACCTATACTCCAACAGGATTTACAACTGGTTGCAAAATTAGTGGCATTGGTTGTATAATATATGTAGGTATATGTACTCCTATTTTAATTAATGTATATAGAAAGAGAAAAGAAAAGAATGAAAAAGATAACGATAATAGTTCCTTGTTATAACGAGGAAGAGACAATCCCTTATTTTTATGATGAGATTGTCAAATATTTAGATTCAAATTACGATTGGCATATTATTCTTGTTAATGATGGCTCAAAGGACAAAACATTAGAGATTATGAAGGAATATGCTGAAAAAGATAAGCGTATGCTTTACTTATCATTTTCAAGAAATTTTGGTAAGGAAGCAGCAATGTATGCTGGACTTGAGGCTTCAATGAAAATTAAAAGCGATGCCGCAATAATAATGGACGTCGACCTTCAAGACCCACCTTCTCTTATCCCTGAAATGCTTAAAGCCTATGAGGAAGGCTATCAGCATATTTATGCCAAGCATAAAAATCGTAAAGGAGCAAATCCTTTTAAAGCAATGTGCTCACTTGCCTTCTATAAGGTTTATGCTTTCATAACAAAGGACAAGCAAATGGCTAAGGGTGCTAGAGATTTCTGCCTACTTGATAAAAAGGTTGTTGAAGCATTCTTAAAAATCAAGGATTATGAAAGATTTACAAAGGGAATTTATCATTATGTTGGCTTTAAAAAGAAATGCATTGAATTTGATTATGTAGAGCGTGTTGCTGGTACAACTAAATGGAGCTTTAAAAAGCTATTCCATTATGCTCTTCTTGGTATAAGAGAATTTTCAAGATTCTATGAATATATTCCTAAAATCTTTGCATGGCTTACCTTCTTCTTACTTGGCTTTGATGTAATCTATGGTATTGTAAAGCATAATATGAACTGGTCAGCAATAAGACTTGATGCCTTTATGCTATTATTATTTATTACCCTATTCTATATTTGTAGATTAATCTATGAGGTAAGAAATCAGGTTCAAAACCGACCAATTTATATTGAAGACGAATCAAATGTGGATGAAGTAAATGAAGCAGAATAAAAAAGAATTATTTAAAGAAATCATAAGATTTCTTATTGTAGGTGGAATTGCCACCCTAGGCGATTACATAATCTTCTATTTATGTAACCTACTAATATTTAAGAGCTTAAATGAAAGTCTAAATTTAACCCTTTCTACCGCTCTTGGCTTTATAACTGGTTTATTAATTAACTGGTTCTTACAATCATTTGTCTTTAAATATGTTGGTAAGGATCAAACAAGATCAAAGCTTGTATTCTTAAAATTCGTCTTAATAAGTGTAATAGGCTTAGGTATAACTGAGCTTGGTATGCTAGTATCAAGGCCTATTTATTCTAAGCTAATAATTGATGTATTTGGCTTATTTAAATTTGATTTTTGGAAGCTATTTATGAAATGTCTAATGACCCTAATTGTTCTTGTTTGGAATTATTTTGGAAGAAAATTATTTGTATTCAAACAAAAGGAAGAAGTTTAACGCTTCTTCCTTTTATTTAAATATATCCACAAAAAAATAAGTAATTTATTTTAAATGATTTGAAGAAGAAAAAAAGCACTGCCGGGTGCTTTTCTCTAAATCATTTTTTAATTGTAATTTAGAGTAGCCTTATCTTGGCTTCCTCCATTTATATTATATGCAAATTTTAGTTAAATATCAATAGCATTATTTATTTTCATACAATTATTTTTTCAGAAGATAATAACGATGCTATTTTATTATACCTACATTTTTAAAGGCCATAAAACAACATTTTTAATTAAT
>CALCWU010000098.1 GCA_937905855.1 uncultured Mollicutes bacterium | reverse complement strand
TCTTTTTAACAATCTCAATGGCTTTTGGTTCTAAATCATTCAAATAAATTTTTTCTATTCCTCTACTATAGGCCTCAATACCTAAAGCACCACTACCACAAAAAAGATCAAGAGCAATTCCCCCGTCAAAATAGGGACCAATAGTATTAAACATTGCTTCTCTAACACTATCTTGTGTTTCTCTTGTTGTCTCCAAATTAGTCATATTTATTATACGATGACGATATTTACCAGCAATAATTCTCATTTTTTTATTTCTACTTGTATAAAAGTAAATAAACTTGGTTATCATATTAATGCGAATTAATATTCGCAAAAAAATCTTTTCTCCCTATTATTCATACAAACAATTTAATTCAAGAGAGCACTAGAATTTCTAGTGCTTTTTTGAATTATAATATCATTATAGCATAACATAAAAAAAATGTGAAAAATTAATTTCACATTTCAAAATATTTAAATTAAATGATCATAGGGATTAAAATCATAAATTGAGCATTTAGCTAAGTTATCTAAAACAGCTTCATTATATACATAATAAAATGTTGTACCATTCTCATAGTCAGTAAATGATTTGGTTTTGATATTATCATCAATTAATGTATATGCATATGCTCCTACATCTCTTATTTTTACAGTATTACTAACATTTTCATCAACAAAGCTAAATGAATAGCTATCATTTGCTTTATTTAGTTTTATCGTATAAAGTGTTCCCTTTACAACCTCAATACCTGTAATCTTATTATCGCATGTAAATTTTCCAGGAAGAGAAGTTTTAATTAATAGATTTCCATAATATGATATTCTTATTGCATCCCCTGCAACAAGCTTTTGAAAATCAAAATCATTAAAATCTATGTGCTTATCTTCATCATTATCCTTATAGCCAATTTCATCACAATCATAAACTAGCTTCGTCATATTACCATTAATCATATTATAATTAATAGGATAAACAACTTCTTTTAATTCTTCACTTGGCTCTTTACTAGAACAGCCAAACAAAACAAATATTAGTAATACAAAGCTTAACAAAAACTTTTTCATAGCTAATCACCTCAATAGTTCTTACCTATATTTTAGTACTTCAATTAAATATTTTCAATATTTTTTTAATATTTGATAAATCTTTTTTTATTTTTTAATGAAAATATTCCCATAGGTTATTCCTTTTTAAAGCAGATATTAAATTATTATACAATGATTTATCTATTTTTCCAAGATATCCATCTGAAATGTTTTCAAA
>CALCWU010000097.1 GCA_937905855.1 uncultured Mollicutes bacterium | reverse complement strand
AGCGTGTGGAGGTATAGTCAAGTGGAAAATAATATTCCTAGCTATCAACAAGAGGTTAATGAGCTTGTTGATAAAGCATTAAAATGTTTAGATGAGTATGCATCATTTACTCAAGAGCAAATTGATTATATAGTTGCAAAGGCAAGCGTTGCTGCCCTTGATCAACATGGTAATCTTGCAAAGCTAGCTATCGAAGAAACTAAACGTGGTGTATTTGAGGATAAGGCTACTAAGAATCTATTTGCTTGCGAATATGTTACTCATAATATGAAGAGATTAAAAACAGTTGGAATTATTAACGAGGATGATGTTACAGGTATTACAGAAATTGCTGAGCCTGTAGGTGTTGTTTGTGCCCTAACCCCTGTTACTAACCCAACATCAACTGCAATTTTTAAATCATTAATTTGTTTGAAAACAAGAAATCCAATTATTTTTGGATTCCATCCTAATGCTCAGCAATGTAGTATTGCTGCTGCAAAGGTTGTTTATGAGGCAGCAGTAGCAGCAGGTGCTCCTAAAAATTGTATTCAATGGATTGAACATCCATCAATGGATGCAACAACTGCATTAATGAATCATCCAGGCGTTTCAACTATTTTAGCAACTGGTGGAAATGCGATGGTTAAGGCTGCTTATTCATGTGGTAAGCCAGCTCTTGGTGTTGGTGCTGGAAATGTTCCAGCTTATATGGAAAAGAGCTGTAATGTTCGTCAAGCTGTAAATGACATTGTTATGTCTAAGGCTTTTGATAATGGTATGATTTGTGCTTCAGAGCAGGCTGTAATCATCGATAAGGAAATCTATGACGAGGCAGTTAAGGAATTTAAGAGCTTTGGTGTTTATTTTGCAAATGCAAATGAAAAGAAACTATTAGAGAAATTTATGTTTGGCGTTGATAGCAAGGAAAATGTTGCTTCAGCTAAATTAAATCCAAATATTGTTGGTAAGAAGGCCACTTGGATTGCCGAGCAGGCAGGCTTTAATGTACCAGATAATACAGTTATTATTTGTGTTCCTTGTAAGAGTGTTGGTGTTGAAGAGCCATTAACTAGAGAAAAGCTTTCTCCAGTTCTTGCTGTTTTAAAATCTAATTCAACAGATGAGGGCTTAGATTTAGCTAAACAAATGGTTATGTTTAACGGCTTAGGCCATAGTGCTGCAATTCATACAGCTGATAAGGCTTTAGCTCAAAAATTTGGCGATTTAATTCCTGCAATTCGTATTATTTGGAATTCACCATCTACATTTGGTGGTATCGGTAATGTTTATAATTCATTTATTCCATCATTAACATTAGGCTGTGGTTCATATGGACATAACTCAGTTGCTGGAAATGTAAGTGCAATAAATTTATTAAATATTAAGAAAGTCGGTCGTAGAAGAAATAATATGCAATGGTTTAAGGTTCCTGCCAAGATTTACTTTGAAAGAGATGCAATTGAATATTTACACCAAATGAAAGAAATGAAGAAGGTTATGATTGTAACCGATCGTTCAATGGTTGATTTAGGATATGTTAATCGTGTGACTGACCAATTACAATTAAGATTAAATGAGGTACAATATCAATTATTCTGTGATGTTGAACCAGATCCATCAATTCAAACCGTATTAAAGGGTGTACAATTAATGCGTAGCTTTGAGCCAGATACAATTATCGCTCTTGGTGGTGGATCATCTATGGACGCTGCAAAGGGTATGTGGTTATTCTATGAGCATCCTGAGGTTAACTTCAACGATTTAAAGCAAAAGTTTATGGATATTCGTAAGCGTGCATTCCAATATCCTGAGCTTGGTAGAAAAGCCCATCTTGTATGTATTCCAACAACATCAGGTACTGGTAGTGAGGTAACTCCATTCGCTGTTATTACTGATAAGGAGGAGAATAAGAAATATCCATTAACTGATTATTCTTTAACTCCTACAGTAGCTATTATTGACCCAGCATTAACAATGACTCTACCAAGAAGTATTACTGCAGATACAGGTATGGATGTTTTAACTCATGCAACTGAAGCATTTGTTTCTACACTTGCATCTGATTTTACTGATGGTCTTGCAATTCAAGCCGTTAAAATGGTATTTAAGTATTTAGAGCGTTCTTATAAGAATGGTGCTAATGACCCAGAAGCAAGAGAGAAAATGCATAATGCCTCATGTCTTGCTGGTATGGCGTTTGCAAATGCCTTCTTAGGTATGAACCACTCAATGGCTCATAAGGTTGGTGGCGAATTCCACGTACCTCATGGTCGTGCAAATGCAATTTTATTACCATTTACTATTCGTTATAATGGTCAAAAGCCTCAAAAACTTTCAACATGGCCTAAATATAATTATTATAGAGCCGATGAAAGATATGCTGAGCTTGCTCGTATTCTAGGTCTTCCTTGTTCAACAGTTGAAGAAGGCGTTGAATCATATGCAAAGGCTTGTGGAGAGCTTGGTATGAAGGTTGGTATTAAGATGAACTTTAAGTCTCAAGGAATTGATGAGGCTTCATGGCTTGCTAATGTTGAAAAGCTTTCTTATTTAGCATATGAGGATCAATGCTCACCTGCTAACCCACGTGTTCCTATGGTTGAGGATATGCAAAAGATTTTAACTGAAGCATATTATACTGAGGAATTCTTTACAAAAGAAAATTAATAATTTTACTTGGTGCTTACTATTTGTAGGCACCTTTTTTTATGAAAATGACTTGAAAAATTATTCTATTATATAGCGAGCTTTCTTATTCTTGATATAAATAGCGTTATTAATGCTAAAGAAAATAGTTTTTATTTATTAGAGGGACGAGAAATAACGACAAATATTAAAAATTAGATTAATGAAAAATGGATTTTAATATCCATTTTTTTCATATACATATGTTTTAAAGTATGGTATAATTAAGAAATAGAAAGGACTTGATTTTTATGCTAAATCCAAAACAAAAAGCTTATTTAAGGGGACTTGCTAATCATTTAGAGCCCGTTTTTCAAATTGGTAAGGAAGGAATAAGTCTTGAGATGATGGAAGGAATTTCCTCATATCTTGCAAAACACGAATTAATGAAGGTTAATATGCTTGCTAATAGCACAATTTCCTATGAGGAGGCTTCTAATATATTTGAAGGCTATCATATCGAGGTTGTTCAAATTATTGGGCATATTATTGTTTTATATAAGCATTCATCAAAGGCGAAGGAGCCTATTGTTTTACCAAAGAGTAAGAAATAGTAGGGGTGAAAAATATGAAAAGGATGATATTAGTTGACGGTAATTCTTTAATGTATCGTGCCTATTTTGGTATGGCTGGGGTAGGAAATTTAACAACTAATTCTAAGGGATTATATACAAATGCAATTTATGCCTTTGCTAGAATGATGAATCATTTAATTTCTTCAGATTATGATGCAATTTTAGTTGCGTTTGATGCTGGTAAGAAAACATTCCGTCATGAATTTATGACTGATTATAAGGCAGGACGTGCCCCAATGCCAGATGAAATGCGTATGCAAATTGAATTTATTAAGGAATATCTTGATATAATGCGTATCAAAAGATTTGAGATGCCATTATATGAGGCTGATGATATTATTGGTACTATGGCTAAGATTGGTGAGGATGACGGCTATCATGTTGATGTCTATTCATCTGATAAGGATTTATTGCAGCTTATTAGTCCAAACACAACTGTTCATTTAACTAAAAAAGGAATGACGGATTTAAAGGATTTTGATATTAATACCTTTAAGGAGGAATATCAAATTGATTATACACAGTTTGTTGATTTAAAGGCCCTAATGGGTGATAAATCAGATAACCTACCAGGTATTCCCAAAATTGGCGAAAAGAAAGCAATTAAGTATTTACTTGCCTATGGAAGTCTTGATGGTATTATTGAGCATAAGGATGAAATTAAGGGTGCTGATGGTGAAAACATTAGAACCTATTATGAACAAGCTCTTTTATGTAAGAAGATGGCAACAATTAATACCGACTCACCAATTAATTTAACTGTTAATGACATTTTAAAAAAGGAAATTAATAAAGAAAGATTAATTGAATTTTATCAAAAAATGGAATTTACATCTTTATTAAAGGAAATGTCTAAGGATAGTAATAATGAAAATATTGAATATAAGGTAGCTGATTTTTTAGATTTAAAAAGCATCTTATTACCAAATAGTACAATTATGCTAGAGGCTAGTGATTATAATTATCATAAATCATCTATTTTAGCATTTGGTCTTGTAAATGAAAAAGGTAATTTTATTATTCCTCTTGATTTAATCGGTCAATCAATTGATTTAGAATTATTTTTATCTGATGATAAAAATCATAAATTCACTTATGATTATAAAAGAAATTATGTTTTATTTAAAAGACTTGGCTATGAATTAAATGGTGTTGATTTTGATTTATTAATGGCTTCTTATTTAATAAATCCTTCCCTTGGTAAGGAGGAATTCAAGGTTGTTTGTGATTCTTATGAGCCATCAATTGCTTTATATGAGGAAAATGTTTATGGCAAGGGTAGCAAAAAGAGTATTCCTAGCAAAAAGGTTATTTATGACCATTTAATTAGAAAATGTTTAACAATTCATAAATTAAAGGACAAGGTTTTAAATAAGCTTAAGGAGCTTGATCAAACCTCCCTATTAACAGATATTGAAATTCCTTTAAGCAAGGTACTTGCTAAGATGGAATTTAGAGGAATGAAGATTGATACTGTTGAGCTTGAGCGTCAAAGAGTATCATTAGAGGAAAGAATAGCC
>CALCWU010000096.1 GCA_937905855.1 uncultured Mollicutes bacterium | reverse complement strand
ACTATAGCAAGTGTCAAATGACCACTAACAAGAGAATTACCAAATAATGCTGAAATTATAACAGATGGCGTTCTAGCAATTAAATTAATAATTAAAAAATTAAGAGTTTTAACCTTAGTAAATGGTACAAAAAAGCTTAAAAAATCCTTAGGTATACCAGGCATAAATAAAATTGAGAACATTATTACTTCCGTTCTTTTTGGATCATCAACGAATTTAAACTTCTTTTTATCTTCAATGTTTGCAAAATATTTAACAAAATTTTCACCAAATAAATGGACTAACAAAATTACAACTAGTGCTCCAAGTGTAGAACCTATTAAAGAAATGGCTATTCCCCCAAATGTTCCATATAATAATCCTGCAATAATTTCAAATGGAGCTGTGGGAATAATTGCTAAAACATTTTGAATTATAAAACATAATAACAATAACAATATTCCAAAAAAGCCGAAACTAGCTATTTTGTTTTTAAATTCATCTCTAAATGAAGCATCGGTGTTCATTCTTTTAATAATAGGATATAAATAAATAGTTGCAATTATACATAGAATAACAAATATAACAATAATTATTCCCTGTATTATTAATTTCTTTTTTGAATCCTTCATCTAATCACATCCATTCTGGGGTTATCATAAATTCTTTTATCTCATTACTTGTATAATCCTTAAATGATAAATAATAGCTACATAAATACATTAAATTACCATCACTATTTTCGCCATAGGTTCTATCTCCAATTATAGGATGACCTAAATAAGCACTATGCACTCTTATTTGATGAGTCCTTCCTGTTAATAAATGAAATCTAACAAGACTTTTATAGTCATACTCTTTTACAACATCGTAAAGAGTAATAGCCAGTTTTCCTTCATCACTAACATACCTTTTATTACCGTTTTTAGCAATGAAGGTTTCAATTCTACCATTTTTATTTATAAATTTACCATCACAATATGCATAATACATTCTTGTTATATCTTTTTTATGAGAATTAAATAAATAAGCCATATTGCGATTTTTAGCAACTAAAATCAACCCCTGTGTTTCATAATCAAGTCTATTTATAAACGAAATATTAGCTTCTTCATTTTTAGTTTCAAAATAATATAAAAGCATTTGATACAAGCTTCTTGGATCAGACTTTGTAGGAATTGTAAGTATATTTGCTTCCTTATAAACAACTAAATAATCAGCAGATTCATATATTATTTTAGGAAGCTTACAAATTTTTGGCCATTCATTTTTTTCTTCAACTAAATAAATAATTATTACCTCATCATCAATTTTTAGTATAGAATTTCTATCGACAATTTGACCATTAACCTTGACGCTACCAAAGCATCTTAATCTTTTATATAATTTTTTGCTTAAATTTTCCTTAAGAAAATCTCTTAGAACCTCTTCTTTTGAGATTATAAATTTTAATTCTTTTTCTTTCATATTTCATATTCTAACATAAATTATATTTTTTTCAACTCATATAATTTTATTTTGTTTTTTTTATGGTATAATTAACCTATGAGGTGAAACTATGTCAGATATAATATCAGAAGCAAAACGTTGCTTAAAATGTAAAAAGCCATTATGTAGCGCAGGGTGTCCCGTTCATACCCCCATACCTACAATAATGAACTTATTTTTAGAGGGAAAAATTGAAGAAGCCGGAAAAATTTTATTTGAAAACAATCCTCTTTCTGCTTTGTGTTCTTTAATTTGCCCTCATGAAAAAAACTGCTATGGTCATTGTGTATTAAATCACAAAAATGCTCCTATTAAGTTTTATGAGGTGGAAAATTATATATCATCTTTTTATCTAGAAAAATCTCATTTACAAAAACCAGAGGTAGGAAAATATATGGTAGGAATAATTGGTGCTGGCCCAGCTGGCTTAACTCTTGCCTTTATTTTAGCACAAAGAGGCTTTAAGGTAACAATTATTGATTCTAAGGATCAAATTGGTGGAGTACTTAGATATGGAATTCCTGATTTCCGTCTACCTAAATCATTAGTAGACAAACTTTTAACCAAAATGGAGGATTTAGGTATTTTATTTAGACCAAACACTTTAATCGGACCATCAATTACCATTGATGATATGTTTGATGACGGCTATGATGCAATATTTATTGGAACCGGTGTATGGCGTCCAAATCGTTTAAGAATTCCAGGTGAGACTCTTGGAAATGTTCATTTTGCAATTGATTATTTAAAAAATCCTGATTCTTATCATAGTCTTGGAGACCACGTAGTAGTTATAGGTGCTGGTAACGTAGCAATGGATGCTGCACGTACAATCGTTCGTAAATCTCATTCCAAGGTTGATGTAATCTTCTTTAGAGGCAAGGAAGAGGTTACAGCTAATAGAGACGAACTTGATTTAGCCGAGGTTGATGGTATAAAAATGAATTATTATTTAAATACCATTAAAATCGAAAGCGATGGAATAATAGTTGAACCAGTTTTGAAGCAAGAAAATGAAGATGGAACAATTACTTATGTTAATGACTCAGACCATCCATTCAAATTTCCTGCTACTTCAATAATTATTGCAATCGGTCAAGGGCCACAATCAAATATTGTTAAAACTACAAAGCAAATTGATACAAACCAAAAGGGCTTAATTCAAACTAAAGGCAATGGTGAAACAACTAGACCTGGTGTATTTGCTGCTGGTGATGTTGTTTCTGGACCAAAAACAGTTGTTGATGCTGTTGCATTCACAAAAATTGTTGCTGATGAAATTGAAGCATATTGTAAAAATAAAGAATCGCATTAATGTGATTCTTTTTTTATAAACTCTAAATAAATTTTATCTATTATTCCAGCTCCAATAAAACAAATTACCATATTATTCATTTCTTTTGGTTTAGCAAATAACTCTTTTTTAAAGCGTTTATAGGGAAAGCCTTGATAAATATTTTTTTCAAGCTCAGGATTATATTGCTCCCTAGCTGATGTAAAGATATCTAATATATAAGCATCATCAAACAAAGCTAGAACTTCGTTATATTCCTCTTGAAATTTTATTGTTCTAGAATAAGTATGAGGTTCATAAATTGCAATTATTTTATATTCTTTATATTCCTCTTTAAGACTTTTATATAATGCTTTTATTTCACTTGGATGATGAGCATAATCACATACAATTATCTTATTACCTACATTTTTAATTTCTCTTCTTCTTTTTGGAAACTTAAAGCTTTTTATTCTATCATAGATTATTTCACTTTTCATATTCATTAGCTTACTTACAATATAAGCACCTACAAAATCATAAGCATAGTGCAAGCCATAGCATGGCATTTCATATTCTTCATCGCACAAATACACTTTTTTACCATTCACATTAAAAACAATGTCATTTTGTTTATTCATTCCGTACCTTATTACATTACCTGTAATGTATTTGCTATTTGGATCATCACCATTTATCACTATGATAAAAGCCTTTCTTGCAAATAAAATATATGAACTTATAACATCATCCAAATCTTTATAAAAATCGGGATGATCATAATCAATATTTAAAATTAAAGCAATTTCTGATTTGTAATTTAAAAAAGTATTTTGATATTCACAGGCTTCTAATATAAACCATTTATTATCTTTATTTCCTTTCCCATCACCATTACCTATTATGTAATTTGCTTCATTATTAATGTGTGCAAGTAAACTAGTAGTTGTTGTTTTACCATGACATCCAGCTACACATACAAATCTCTTAGAAAAAAATGTTGAAATAAAATGTGGATAATAATCATAATTAAATTTGTTATTAATTAAATACCTAGTGACACTATGCTCCTTAAAGGCATTCCCTATTATATAGAAATAATCTCTATTAAGGCTCATCGCTTTAAATGATTCAACTCTACAATTTAATTTATCTTCCGTTGCAAAATGCTCATCAAAATCAACACCCATAACCTCATAATTATAGTCAATTAGTACTCTTGCAAGAGCAGCCATAGCATTTCCCTTTATTCCTATCAAGTAAAAAAGCAAATTAATCACCTAATAAATAATATGCGTAGTCTAAAAAAAAATAAGTCATCTAAACTTATTTTTTAATTATTATTGGATTACAGCCATATATATAATCATCATATAAAACTGCTTCACTAGGAATATATAGCGTTTCTAAGCTTGTACAATAGGCAAATGCCTTATTATAAATTGTTTTACAGCTATCAGGTATGCTAACTAACGTTAGGCTACTACAATCATAAAAAGCAAAGCTACCTATCAATTCTAATTTATCTCCAAGATCAATTTTATTTAAATTTTTGCAGCAAAAAAATGTTGAGCCGCCTAAATAAATCAAACTATTGCAGTATACTTCTTTTAAATTTATACAATTTTGAAAAGCATTATTTTCAATTTCAATTATACTATTTGGAAGGCTTAACTTTTCAAGATTTTTACAACCATTAAATGCTAATCTTTTAATTACAGTAATGTGAGACTCTTTATCAAAAACAATATTTTCTAATTTCTTTTTGTTTTCAAAGCTTCTTTCACCAATAGAAATAATTGGTTTATTTTTGTATAAGGATGGTACATATATTTCTTTTTTATCACCATAAACGTTTTTTATTTCATAACCACCATCAACAAAACGATAAGATATTCTAGGAATATTGAAAAATAATATTAAAAATACAATAGCTCCTAAAATTACAGCTGATATGGTGAAAATTACATATTTTTTCATTTTTCAAGCTCCTTTATTATATTTTCGGCAACCTCTGCCGCGCTC
>CALCWU010000095.1 GCA_937905855.1 uncultured Mollicutes bacterium | reverse complement strand
CTCTCTGGTACTACAAAAAAGAAGGAAGAAGACCAAATTTAATGGTCTTTTTCTTTATAAGCATATCATTTGACATTATTTGTATTAATGGTAAAATTGATGATGTCTAAATAATATAATATATTTGGAAGAGAGTATTATTTTGTTAAGGAGATGATTTTATGTTATTTGGTCGTCATATGTCAAAATACTATTTAAAATACATTTTGTTTTATTTAGTTGGTATCGTAGGACTTGCTTTAGTTGACTATTATCAATTAAAGATTCCAGAGTATTTAGGTCAAATAGTAACTGCTGTTGAAGGTAGTAATGATGTAACAGTTGCGTCCATATCTGTTATAATCTATGGTCTAATTAAGGTTGGCATAATAATGTGCTTAGGAAGAATGCTTTGGCGTTTTGCATTATTTAATGCCTCTGGAAGAATTGAAGCTTCATTACGTAAGGAAATGTTTTTAAAGAGTGAAAGACTATCTCAAAGATATTATCATGAAAACAAAGTTGGAAGTGTAATGGCTTGGTTTACAACTGACCTTGAAACAATTGAGGAATTTATTGGCTGGGGCTTTGTAATGTTATTTGATGCCATTTTCTTGTCAGTCGTTGTTATAATAAAAATGCTTAGATTAAATTTAGTATTGTCACTTATTTCCTTCATTCCATTATTATTAATTATTATTTGGGGTGGATTAGTTGAAAAATTTATGGCAATGCGTTGGACAAATCGTCAAAAAGAATTTGATAGATTATATGATTTCACTCAAGAGAACTTTACAGGTATAAGAGTTATAAAAGCATTTGTAAAGGGAACTAATGAAATTCATACATTTGCTAAAATTGCGAAGAAAAATCAAGATACAAATATTGATTTTGTAAAGGTTTCAGTCTTGTTTGACGTAATTATTTCATTGCTTATTGCTGCGATAATGGCAATTATTCTAGGCTTTGGTGGCTGGTTTGCTTACTCTACAGCTATAGGTAAGGATATAGTTATTTTTGGTCAAAAGGTTAGCCTTGAGGCTGGTGAGCTTGTAACCTTCCTAGGTTATTTTGAGTCAATAGTATGGCCTATGATGGCTTTAGGTCAGATTGTTTCAATGCTTTCTAGAGCTTCTGCATCTTTAAAGCGTGTTTCTCACTTCCTTGACGAGGATGAAGAAATTAAAAATGATCCAAATAGCTATAAGTTAGAGGATGTAAAAGGAAAAATTACATTTAAAAATTATTCATTTGAATATCCTGGAAGTAAACAGCATTCACTTGATAATATTAGTTTTGAAATTAATGCCGGAGAAACAATTGGTGTTATTGGTAAAATAGGTAGTGGTAAAACCACACTTGTTAATTCATTATTACGTTTATATAATGTTGAGCCTAATACAATTTTTATTGATGATCACGATATAATGGAATGTGATATAAATTCCGTTAGAGAATCAATAAGCTATGTTCCTCAGGATAATTTCTTATTTAGTGATAAAATTAGAAACAATATTGCCTTCTCAAATCGTGGTATTGATTTTGCAAGAATTAAAAAAGCAGCACAATTCGCTGATGTTGACGAAAACATTTCTTGTTTCAAGGAAGGCTATGATACATTGTCTGGTGAACGTGGTGTTACCTTATCTGGTGGTCAAAAGCAGCGTATTAGTATAGCTCGTGCTTATATTAAAGAAGCTCCAATTATGATTATGGATGATTCAGTATCAGCAGTAGATGTTAAAACTGAAGAAAACATCTTAAAAAATATTAAAGAAAATCGTAGCGGAAAAACTACAATAGT
>CALCWU010000094.1 GCA_937905855.1 uncultured Mollicutes bacterium | reverse complement strand
GGCTTATTTGATATTTCATTAACTTTGTA
The DNA here is from genome assembly GCA_937905855.1 of uncultured Mollicutes bacterium. GTDB lineage: Bacteria > Bacillota_I > Bacilli_A > Acholeplasmatales > Anaeroplasmataceae > CAKQDS01. Next base: position 3,148 of record CALCWU010000094.1, on the reverse strand, counting down.
TTCAAGTATTGTAAGAGTAGTAGGATATGTAATTTGGTATTCAGTAGGTATTATTAATTGTAGATTGGTGTGCAATATAGTTTTTATTTGTCCTAATTTAACCTTGTATTTAAAGTCTTTTAAGATGTCGGTTAAATCTTTATTAGTTTTTAGTTTTTCAATTACTTTAAATTCAAACATGAAAAAAGTCCTCCTTTCTGTGATAAGAGAACTTTTAAGTTTTATATAAAATAAAAACTTACGAACTTTTAAGTCCGTAAGTTGATTTCAAATGGAGCCATGGAGCGGAATCGAACCGCCATCCACTGCATGGCAAGCAGTTGTACTAACCATTGTACTACCACGGCATCTTTTGCAATGCTCTATTATTATACCATAATCGAACATAAAATCAAGTGCTTTTTTTACTTTTTTTCATTTTTGTTAATTTGGTTAATTTATAGTTATATACAATTGTTATATGAAGAAAATTAATTTACAAGAATACGTCCAAAAATTAAAAGTTAGTGGATATGACGTAAAAAAGTTTAGTAATTGTTAGAACAATGATTTTAAATTATCAGTTATCATATCTTCAATTTCATATGACCCATCGTTAATCTCATTAAGCCTTTCAATTAACTTGTTAATCATTTCTAACAATTGTTAAGCTAACTCTTTTTCTTTAATTGAAAAAGTAAATTACGCCTTTAATTATTGGATAACAAAGATAATCTTTTAATAAATATGAAAATATGCTATAATTTAAATTAGAAATGAGGATTTATATGATTAATAAACTTAAAGAAAAAATATTAGAATATGATAAAATAATTATTTTAAGACATAATAGGCCTGATTTAGATGCCCTAGGTAGCCAGCTTGGACTTAAAGAGGTTTTAAAAAGTGAATTTCCTAATAAGAAAATTTATGCTACTGGCGATATGAATAATCGCTTAGCCTTTGTTGGTAGTATGGATGAAATCGAAGATAAGGAATTTAATGATGCTCTTGTAATTATTTGTGATGTTGCAGTTAAAAATATGATTTGTGATCAAAGATATGAGCTTGCTAAAGAAATATTTGTTATTGATCATCATACTAATAAGTCTGATTTAACTGATAATTTTATTATTGATTCATCACGTGCTGCAGCTGCTGAATACATTGCTTATATAATTATGAATTATTTGCATTTTAAAATTAATGCTAAGGCTGCAACCTTATTATTTGGTGGAATCGTTTCTGATAGTGGAAGATTTCAATATGCTGGAACAACTCCAGATACTCTAAGAATAGCCGCAAACTTGCTTGAGTGTGGAGCTGATATGAATTTTATCTACGACAATTTATACGTTGAAAGTCTTGAGTCAAAGCAAATGAAGGGCTACTTCTCTTCTATTTTTAAAATAACAAAAAATAATGTAGCTTATTTAAAAAATGATAAAGATATTTTTGATAAATTCAAGGTTGATTTCTTTACAATTTCTCGAGGCATGGTAAATGTTATGGCAGGAATTGATAAAATTAATATTTGGTGTAATTTTACATATGATATTGAGAATAATGTAATCATAGGTGAATTTAGATCAAGAGGATTATCAATTGTTGATATAGCTAAGGATTTTGGTGGTGGTGGTCACGACCAAGCTTGTGGTGCTACTCTTCATTCATGGGAAGAGGTTGATCAAATATTAGAATGCTTTGATAAGCGTGCAAAGGAGTTTAATGATGGAAGAAATAATTAAAAAGATAAAAGAATTTGATACAATAATTATTCATGGACATATGCGTCCTGATGGTGACTGCTATGGCAGCCAATTTGGTTTAAAGGAAATTATTAAGGAATCATTCCCCAATAAGCAAGTATACGTTGTTGGCGGAAAATGTGATTATGCTGCATTTTTAGGTCAAATGGATGAAATTGATGATTCTCTTTATAATGATGCCCTAGCAATTGTTGTTGATACTGCTACAGCTGAACGTGTAAGCGATAATCGTTTTACACTTGCAAAATATGTTATAAAAATTGATCATCATATTCCTGTTGACAATTATGGTGATTATCAATATGTATTAGAAGAAAAATCATCATGCTGTGAGATTATTGCTAGTTTATATTTAACACATAAGGATAGTCTTAAAATTAATTTAGCTGGTGCTACTGCTTTATATACAGGTATGGTAACTGATACAGGAAGATTTAGATTCGACTCTGTTAATGGTGACACAATGCGTACGGCAGGTGCTCTTTTAGACCTTGGTGTAGACATTTGCTATATTGATAATAATTTAAGCGTAGAAACTATTAATACCCTAAAGCTTAAGGGTTATGTCCTATCAAATTTTGTTACAACAGAAAATGGATTTGTCTATATTAAAATAACAAGAGATGTTGTCGAGAAATATAATGTTACTGATGAAGAAGCTGCAAATCAGGTTTCAACAATCGGAACCATTGATGGTTATCCAGTTTGGGCATTATTTATTGAATATCCAAATGAAATTAGAATTCGCCTTCGTTCACGTGGTCCAGAAATTGATAAGTTAGCAAACAAATATGGCGGTGGCGGTCATGCCAAAGCTAGTGGTGCAAAGCTTACTTCTTGGGAACAATTAAATGATTTTGTTAAAGATGCAGATGAATTAGTTAAAAATTACAAAAAAAGTGAAAAATAATTAATTTTCATCTTGATTTTTCAGTCATTATCTAGTAAAATATCTAAGTAGCAAAAAAATGCTACTTGATATACATAGGACTATAGCCAAGCGGTAAGGCAAAGGACTTTGACTCCTTCATGCGAAAGTTCGAATCTTTCTAGTCCTGCCATCTGAAATTCAACTGATACATAATGTATCAGTTTTTTTTATTATATTAATACAAAATCAAATTCATCTATAAGAACATTCATAAACAAGTTATTATATATTTTATTAATTTCTTTTGCTGTTATCTTACTTAATACATAAAAATATTTTTTCTTTTATACTTTTTCTACTATTAAAGTTAAATTAAATATGGTATAATATAATAACCGAAAGCGCTTTTATAAAGGAGTATTTTATATGGATTTTTTAACAGTTGAAAATTTAGATCCAATAGCTAAGCTTATTGGCAGATGGTTATTAGATATTAATCTACCATCAATTTTAATTAGACTTTTTTTAG
>CALCWU010000093.1 GCA_937905855.1 uncultured Mollicutes bacterium | reverse complement strand
GGTTTCAGATATCATGAAATCTAATAAGAAAATTAGTGGGTATCAGTTAGAACAGAAAAATATTATTATTGCAAAAAAAGAAAAGAATAATATAAAAATAGAAGATAATATTTATATGACAGGACCAGCAAAAATTGTATATGAAGGTGAATATAAATTATGTTAAAGGGTAGCTTTGTAGCACTTATCACTCCATTTTTGGAGAATGGAAGTACAAATTATCAAAAATTAAAGGAGTTAGTAGAATATCATATTAACAATGGAACAAATGGATTAGTTGTTTTGGGAACAACTGCTGAGACTGCAACAATTGATTTTGAAGAACAGAAAAAAATTGTTAAGTTTGTTATTGAGCTAGTTAATAAAAGAATACCAGTGATGGTAGGGGCTGGATCAAATTCAACTGAAATAGCATGCAAAAATGCTTATGAGCTTTCAAGACTTGGAGCTGATTATATTTTATCAATTACTCCTTATTATAATAAATGTAATAATGAGGGAATGATTCGTCATTTTGAAGCTATCGCTAAGGCATCAGCCTGTCCGATAATGCTTTATAATGTTCCTAGCAGAACCAATGTATCGATTTCAATTGAAGCTATTGCTCATTTAGCTAAAAATAAAAATATTTGTGGAATTAAAGAAGCATCAGGGAATATGTCATATGCTATGAAGGTTAGTCAATATTTAAGCGATGATTTTGTAATGTTTTCAGGAAATGATGATATTATTTTACCAATGATAAGCATTGGTGCTAGTGGAGTTATTTCTGTTTTAGCAAATATTTGTCCTAAAACTGTTAAGAATATATGTCAATATGCCTTAGATGGTAATTATTTAGAGGCAAGAATGCTAGCTAATAGTAGTCTTAAGCTTGCAAATGCTCTATTTATGGAAACGAGTCCTATTCCCATTAAGGAAGCAATGAATTATTTAGGATTTGCTGTTGGTGGATATCATTTACCATTATGTAATATGAGCTTTGAAAATAAAGAAAAGCTGATCAAAGTAATAAATGAATCAAAAGGAGTAATTAATCTATGAAAATATGCTTAGTAGGATATGGGGCAATGGGTCATATTGTTTATGAAATGGCAAATAATGAAATATCTGCAATTTGTGATATTAATTATGAAAAGGGAATTAAAAATTTATCTGAGTTAAAAGATCATGTTGATGTAATTCTTGATTTTTCTAATCCAGCTAATTTAGATATGATTTACGAATATGCAATAAAGAATAATACACCAGTTGTTTTGGCTACTACTGGCTATAATATTGCAGCTGAAGCCAAAATTAATGAATTAGCTAAATTTGTGCCTGTTTTAAAAAGTGCAAATTTTAGCTTAGGTGTATTAGTTATGGATAAGGTGTTAGAAATGATAACACCAATTTTAAAGGATAGCTTTGATATTGAAATTGTTGAAGCACACCATCATAATAAGGTGGACGCACCATCAGGAACTGCAAAAATGTTTTTAAATACTTTAATTGATAAAACCAATTACGAACCAAACTTCGGTAGATATGGAAATGAAAAAAGAAAAACAAACGAAATTGGTGTTTCTTCAATAAGAGGTGGTAGTATTGTTGGAGAGCACGAGGTTCTATATTGTGGTGAAGATGAGGTGCTTAGCATTAAACATAGTGCTTCAAGTCGAAAAATTTTTGCTAAAGGTGCGCTTTTAGCTTGCAAATTTATTGTAAAACAGGAAAAAGGCTTGTATAATATGAAAGACGTGTTATTTAAAGGAGAATAATGATGGACGCTTTAGAAATTATAAATTTAATACATACTTCAAAGAAAAAAACACCTATTAGGGCTTATATTAAGACAAAAAAAGACATTGATTTTTTAGGTTGTCATTGCTTTGGTAATAAAGATGGCTATATTGTAATTGGTGAATATGAAGATTTTAAAAAGGCAATTGATATAAATAAGGAATTTATTATTGACTGCTGTATTGAAAATGATTCTCGTAATTCGGCAATTCCTCTTTTAGACAAAAAAAATATTAATGCTAGAATTGAACCAGGGGCAATTATTAGAGATATGGTTGAAATTGGTAATAATGCTGTAATTATGATGGGAGCAATTATTAATATTGGTGCTGTAATTGGCGATGGCACAATGATTGATATGGGTGCAGTCCTTGGTGGACGAGCTATAGTTGGTAAAAATTGTCATATTGGAGCAGGAAGTGTTCTTGCTGGAGTAGTTGAGCCCCCATCAGCAACTCCCGTTGTAATCGAGGATGATGTGCTAATTGGAGCTAATGCTGTTGTAATTGAAGGCGTAAGAGTTGGTAAAGGTTCTGTTGTTGCAGCTGGTGCTGTTGTAATTGAAGATGTTCCTTGTGGTGTTGTTGTAGCAGGAGTTCCAGCTAAAATTATTAAGAAAAAGGATGAGAAAACTCTTTCAAAATCTGAATTAATTGATGCATTAAGGACATTGTAACAAGCATTTACATTTTAAAATAATATAATAAAATATGGAGATGGAAGAATGAAAAAATATAATGTAGCAATCGTTGGAGCAACTGGTTTAGTAGGAAGTACATTTATTCATGTGCTTGAGGAATATAAATTTCCTGTTAAATCAATAAAAATGCTTGCATCAAAGAGAAGTGCAGGTAAAAAATTATTGTTTAATGGAAATGAATATACTGTTGAGGAATTAACAGAAAATTCATTTGAAGGTATTGATTTAGCACTTTTTAGTGCTGGTGGTGATGTAAGCAAAAAATTTGCCCCAATTGCGCGAAGTGCAGGTGCAAGAGTTATTGATAATTCATCAGCATGGCGTCAAGATAAGGAAATACCATTGATTGTTCCTGAGGTAAATTTTTCAGATTACAAAATGAATAAATTAATTGCTAATCCTAATTGTTCAACAATTCAATCAATTATACCATTAAAGGCAATAGATGATGCTTATGGATTAACAAGAGTTTTTTATTCGACATATCAAGCAGTTTCTGGTTCTGGACAAAAGGGTAAAAATGATTTGGAAGGATGCTTAAATGGTGATGAGCCAAAATTTTATCCATATAATATTGCTCAAACATGTATACCAGAAATTGATGTATTTTTAGATAATGGATATACAAAGGAAGAAATTAAAATGGTAAATGAAACTAGAAAAATTCTTCATAAACCAGATCTTTTAGTTTCAGCAACATGTGTTAGAGTTCCCGTCGCAAATTCTCATGGTGTAAGTATTATGTGTGAGGTTGAAAGAGAATTTGATATTGAGGATGTAAAGAAAACACTTGCTAATTTTCCTGATATAGTTGTTCTAGATGATAACGTTAACCACATTTATCCAACAAGTATTGTTGCCAATGGCACTGATAAAGTTTATGTTGGAAGAATTCGTAAGGATTTAGCTGCAAAAAATGGTTTATTGTTTTATTGTACAGCTGATAATATCCGTAAGGGTGCAGCCTCAAATGCTGTTCAAATAGCGATGAAGCTTGCAGAAATTGATGAAATGTAGGTGTAATTATGATTGTTGTATGTAAATTTGGTGGTTCCTCACTGTCATGCTCAACTCAATTTGAAAAGGTAAAAAATATTGTTCTTAGCGATGAACAACGACAGGTAGTAGTTGTATCAGCTTTAGGAAAGCGAAATAAGAGTGATACGAAAATTACCGATTTGCTTTATATATTAGGAGCTCATTTAAAATATAATGTTGGCTATGACGATATATGGAATATGTTTTCATCTCGATTTATAGGTGTTAAAGAGGAACTAGGGTTAAAATATGACATTGAAGGTGATTTAGAGGCCTTAAAGAATGAATTAAGTTCCCATATTCAAACTGATTATTTAGTAAGTAGAGGCGAATATTTTACTGCTAAATTAATGAGTGAATATTTAGGATTTACTTTTGTAGATGCTAAGGAGCTAATTTCCTTTGATTATGATGGAAAAATTAATTATGAAGTAACTGAAGAGAAGGTAAATCAGGCATTTGCAAAATATGGAAGAATAATTGTTCCAGGCTTTTATGGTAGCTTTCCAAATGGTTCAATTAAATTATTAAGTCGTGGCGGAAGCGATGTTACTGGTTCAATTTTGGCAAAAAGCTTAAATGCTTCAATGTATGAAAACTGGACAGATGTTTCAGGTGTTTATGCTGTTGATCCAA
>CALCWU010000092.1 GCA_937905855.1 uncultured Mollicutes bacterium | reverse complement strand
AAAACCTATGCTTTTCTTATGGTGGACCTGGGGAGACTCGAACTCCCGTACGCAGCATCTTAGCCTTTATTTTCTACATGTTTATCTTGTCTAAAAATTTCATTAATACACAAAGGCAAGCAGAGAACATATTAACTAACCTGATTAAATTCTTTAAAACAGTCCAGATTTAACTATTTTAGTATATCCTATTAGACATGAACCCTAAAATAAATACATAGGAAATATTTATTAAGAGTAGCTTGCACTAATTAATTAGCAAGCAAAAGCATAGTTAGCAGTGTTATTAGCACCTGCTAAAAATGCATAATTATTATCTTCTGCGGTTATTTAAACCTCGACGTTTTTACTTGCGCAACCAAGACATGCTTATAAATATTCAAATACCACGGCGAATCCAAACAAGCCCAATTAATTATACCACAAGTCGGTATAATTGTTAATATCTATTTGCTTCTTTAAGTGCCTTAGCAATATTTCTTTTTCCTTCAGCCTCTTTAAGACTTTGTCTTTTATCAGCTAATTTCTTTCCCTTACATAAGGCAATTTCAATTTTAACTAAGGATCCAACAAAATATAATCTAGTTGGAACTATAGATAAGCCCTGAAGCTTTACCTTTGTTGCCAGCTTTATTTCTTCACTTTTATGTAATAATAATTCTCGATCACGAGTTTCTTCATGATTAAAAATGTTACCATGAGAATATTTAGCAATAAACATATTAATGACATAAGGACGATTATTTCTTAAAATAACATAAGTATCATTAATATTTACCTTACCTTCTCTTATTGATTTTATTTCAGTACCTGTTAGTTTTATTCCAGCTTCATATTTATCTAAGATAAAATATTCAAAGCCAACTTTTTTATTTGTACAAATATTCGCCATAGCTATCATCTCCATAGTCTTCTTCTAGCATTAAATCAATTTTTGATGTTTCACGAACGGCATCAATAACTACAACTCTAACCTTATCACCTAGGCTAAAGGTTCTACTTGCAGATATTAGCTTTTGATGAGCCTCATCATATGTAAAATAATCGTCCATATTTCTAAGACTAACTAATCCTTCAACACCATTTTCAAGCATTACAAACATTCCAAAGCTTAAAATTGAAACAACAATGCCATCGTAGTGCTCATCAATATGCTTTGACATATACCAAGTCATAAGCATATTATCAACATCTCTTTCACAATCAATAGCCTTTCTTTCACTATTTGAATTCATAATCGCTATTCCTTCAAGATTCTCAGAATAGTATTGATAGCTAGCATCAAAATTAGTTGGATGTAAAACCAACTCCTTTAATAAACGATGCACCATTAAATCTGGATATCTTCTAATTGGTGATGTAAAATGACAATAATCATCAATACATAAGCCATAATGTCCTACATTTACAGTTGAATATTTAGCCTTCATCATTGTTCTTAAAAGCATTTGATTTATTACTGGCTTTAATGGATTATCATCTAAATCCTCCAAAGCCTTTTGAATTAATTTTGAATGAATATCATTCTTAGGTAACTTAATTTTAACACCAAGCTTACTAATGATTTTTAAAACATCACGTAATTTCTCTTGGTCAGGCTTTTCATGAATTCTATACATACAAGGATAATTCAATTTTGTAAAAAATGAAGCCACGCAATTATTTGCCTCAAGCATAAAATCCTCTATTAGCTTTTCAGCCTCATCACGCACTCTTAAGGAAATACCATTTGGTTCATGATGCTCATCAAGACTAATTTTATATTCATCAATTTCAAAGTCCAGTCCTCCAGCATCATGTCTTTTCTTTCTTAAAATATGAGCAAGCTTATTCATATTATTTAACATCAAAACAATATCCGAATATTTATTACACATTTCCTGATCGTCATTTAAAATTTTATTAACATTATTATAGGTCATTCGATGTCTTGATTTTATAAATCCCTCAGAAATCTTGTAATCAACAATTTCACCTAAATCATTAATCTCCATTTGGCATGCCATTACAAGACGTACCACACCCTCATTTAATGAACACAAGCCATTTGATAGCTTAAAAGGTAGCATTGGAATCACTCTATCTGCTAAATAAACACTTGTTCCACGCTTTATGGCATCCTCATTTAAGGAAGTATTAGGGCATACATAATTACTAACATCAGCAATATATACCCCAAGTAAATAATTACCATTCTTTAATATATCTAGTGAAATGGCATCATCAAAATCCTTAGCATCATCACCATCTATTGTAATAATTGTTTTATCAGTAAAATCAGTACGTCCTTTTAAATCCCTTGGTTCCACTTCATCTGGAACTTTTTCTAATTCTTTTATCGTTTCTTCACTAAATTCACTATAAAATCCATAGCTTTCAGCAATCTTAGTAATTTCAATACCATCATCATCTGTTTTACCAACAATTTTTGTTACTTTTGCAGTAATTTGATTTGGTAAGTAATTAATTCTTGCTTTAACAACTGTATCATCTTCGTAATCATTTATATCATCAAGTTTAATTAAATGAAGAGGATATTCATATTTAGTTAAAACATAAGCTTTAACATTATTTTTACGCTTTTTATGAATAATAGTACCAATAACATCAAGTTTACTTCTTTGAATAACCTTAACAACTTCAGCATTTTTTAATTTTCTACCATCAGAAAATGAATAAAAAGCAACATCATCACCATCAAGAGCACCATTATTACAACCATATGGAACATAATAATCATTATCTTCTCCATCAACATGAATAAAGCCATATCCTTCACTTTTAAGAATTAATTTTCCGTTTTTAACTTCTTTATAATGACCATTATGGCTTATAGCTAAACGTCCACTTTTAACATATTCGTCAAGAATATCAATAACCATTTGATAGCTGATATTTAAAAGCTTGCATATTTTATTTATTCTATATCCCTTTAAATATAAATCTAAAACTTTTTCTTTCATAGAATCACCTCAAAAAACATAAAAAAAACAACATAATTCCTTAATAGCAATTATGTTGTCAAGCATCATAATTATTGAATTACATTACAGATAACAACTAGAATAATAAAAATTATTCCTAGGACTGCAGTTCCTCTTTGTAAAAACAATTCAATACCACGAGTTTTTTGATTTTTAAATAATTCAGACTTGCTACCATTAAAGGCATCATTAATGTCATCCTTAGAATTTTGCATCATAACAATTGCTATTAATAAAATTGAAACAATTAGTGTAAATATATTTAAAACTAGCATTTTGATTCCTCCATACTACTTAATAGACTACTTGACTATTATAGCATTAAAAATAAAACAATTCAATATTTTTTTCAAATTATCTAATAATTTCTAATATAAGCTTTGGTTCAATCTCAAAATCAGCATATGAATATGCTTTTTTAATCATTTCAATTGCTTCTTTCTCATTATTTCCATCAGAATATAATGTGGCAAGAGTTTCGTTTTCATTAACATAATCGCCAACCTTTTTGTTTAAAACAACGCCAACACGTGGGTTAATAGTATCGGTAATTTTTTCTCTTCCAGCACCAACAAGCATTGCCGCATGACCAATGGCAAGAGCATCAATCTTGCTAACATATCCTTTATTTTGACTCTTAATTTCGATAACATTTTTGCCTAAAACAAATTTGGCAGGATTAAAAATATATGAACTATCTCCACCCTGAGCATTTACCATTTCTGCAAGTTTATTTAAGCCTTCTTTATTTTCAATTTGTTTTCTTAACAAATCCTTTGCTTCAGAAACTGTACTTGCTAAATTACTATCAATAACTAAATATGCACCAAGAGTTAGACATAATTCAAGTAAATCCTTAGGACCATTACCATTTAGTGTATTGATGGCCTCCAAAACCTCTACGCTATTACCAACAGCAAATCCTAGTGGTTCATCCATATTAGTTAAAACAGCTGTCATATGACGATTACATTTATTACCTATGGCAACCATTAATTTAGCTAGTTTACGGGCACTATCAATATTTTTCATGAATGCTCCACTACCTACCTTAACATCTAGGCAAATAGCATTTGCTCCACTTGCAAGCTTCTTAGACATTATACTTGAAGCAATAAGCGGTATTGAATCAACAGTAGCTGTAACATCCCTTAATGAATAAAGCTTCTTATCTGCAGGAGCTAAATTAACTGTTTGACCTATAATAGCCAAATGTATTTTTTTAAGCTGCTCGATAAATTCATCATCAGTCAATGATATATTAAAGCCAGGAATTGATTCAAGCTTATCAAGAGTTCCACCTGTATGTCCAAGTCCTCTTCCACTCATTTTAGCAAAATTTATACCAAGAGATGCAACAAGTGGTGCTAAAACTAAGCTTGTTTTATCACCAACGCCACCTGTAGAATGCTTATCAACCTTTACTCCCTCAATCATATCAAGATTAAGCTCATCGCCACTATGAAGCATAGCTAAAGCCAAATTAGTTGCTTCATTATCATTCATTCCTTGAAAATAAACAGCCATTGTAAAGGCAGACATCTGATAATCTGGTATATCTCCATTTGTATAACCATTTATAAGAAATTTAATTTCTTCATTAGTTAATTCTAAACCATTTCTCTTTTTTTCTATTATGTCTACTGCTCTCATTTTTTATCTCCTATATTTGAATAAATTCCTAAAATCTTCAGCTTATAATCATTATCATTGTTGAATTCATTTAAAATTAAATCAACCTTACTTAGATCCTTCTTTGCTAAAGAAAATTCTATATAAAAATTATATTTACCAAGCTCACTTTTCGTAGGTCTTGAAATTATATTTGAAAGGTTAATATGATGCTCATCAAATCTTCTTAAAATATTATATAAAATACCTGGCTTATCAAGTAAAGCATATGCATAGCAGCTAACCTTAATTAAATCACTATAAAAAATATCATTTTTATTTCTACTAATAACTAAAAATCTAGTTTCATTATTTTTAGAATCCGTAATGTCTTTTAATACAAGGGGAAATTCTTCACTAATATGCATTGGAACAATAGCAGCACTTTTGTTTTTATTTTCCAATAAATAATCAAGTGATAATAAATTTGATTCTGTTAATACACATTTGCTTAAATAAGGTTCTAAGAAATGTAAGCATTGGCCTTTAGCTTTAAACTGAACATATATTTTTTCTATATCATTAATATTATTCTCATAGCTTACTAATTTAAAAGCAATATTTTGTTTAATTTCAGCAACAATTAAAAGTGATTCACTCATTAATATGTCAAGAGCCTCTGTAACAAAGCCATCTAACGAATTTTCAAATGGTAAAATTAATAAATCTGTATCTATAAATTTTTTAGCTGACTCAATAATTGAATCACAATAAAACACTTTGAAGTTTTCGCCCGTAAATTTTTCATATTTATTTAACGCCTTATCACAAAATGTTTGTTTCGGGCCAAGTAATGAAACACTTCTCATACTAATCCTCTTTGATCTTATATTTTATTCCCTCATATAAAGGTATCATCTTATAGTTTTCTGTTCTTTTAAACCAATAAGCACTGCTAGCATTATTTTGTTTGAAAATTTCAAAATAAGAATCATTCAAAAATAAAGCTGTATCATTTTCAAGCGCAAAACCATCAGCTTCATATTCTTTCACCATATCATTGTAAACAATTAAATCCTCTTTTTGATAATGAGGACAAAATGTAGCATTAATAGCACCAAAACCTTTAATCAGCTTATAATTATAGGTGTGAAAGTTGTCATAATAGGAATAAAAATCACCTACACCAGCTAAAAACCACATATTTGCGCCGGCACTACTACCTGCTAACAAACAATTTGACTTAATAATTAAATCCTTTAGACTTCTTAGCTCAAAAACAATTTTTTGAGTTATACCACCACCAAAATATAAAATGTCATAATCATTAAAGCTAACATCTTGATTTAAAAATAATTCAATATAACAATTAAAACCATCTGTTTGCTTTTTAAATCTCTCAAAGCTATTTTGATAATCTACACTAGCATTAGGAAAATATAAAATTTTCGGATTATCTTTTCCTGTTATTTTAAGCATTATTTCATATAATTTAGTTTTGCCAGGTGTTTCACCACCCATTAAATAAAATTTCATTAGATTTTATCCTTCTTAAACTCAAAATAAAAGGTAGCGCCCT
>CALCWU010000091.1 GCA_937905855.1 uncultured Mollicutes bacterium | reverse complement strand
CTAAATGATAGTAGTGTTAAAACTCAAGAAGAGGCATTGCTAAAGATGAAAAATTTAGGCTTAAAAACTAATCCTAAATATGTCCATGCAAAAAATATTGATGAGGTAATTGAATACATAAAAAAAATGGGCGAGGAAAGAGCAAATCTTCCTTATGACATTGATGGTATTGTTATAAAGGTAAATGAACTAGAATACCATGATTTGCTTGGCAGTACAGTAAAGTACCCTAGATGGGCAATTGCTTATAAGTTTCCACCTGAGGAGGTCAAAACTAAGCTTTTAGATATAACCTATCAGGTTGGAAGAAGTGGAGTTATTACGCCAGTTGCTAATTTTAAGCCTGTTGTTGTTGCTGGGTCATTAGTTGCTAAGGCTACGCTTCATAATGAGGATTATATTATTAATAAGGACATTCATGTAAATGATACAGTAATTATTCGTAAGGCTGGCGATGTTATTCCTGAGGTTGTAAGGCCAGTTTTAGAGGAAAGAGATAATAGTGTTATTCCTTTTAAGATGATTGATACTTGTCCTTGCTGTGGTAGTAGGCTTGTAAGAAATATTGATGAAGCTGATTATTATTGTCCAAATCCCGATTGTAAGGAAAAAATAATTAATGGCTTAATTCATTTTGCATCTAAGCCGGCTTATAATATAGATTCATTAGGTGATAAGGTAACAAGAATTTTATATGAAAAGGGATTTATTAAGGATATTAGTGATATCTTTACTCTTTATAACCATGCTGAAGAGCTAATGTCTTTAGATGGCTTTGGTAAAAAGAGCGTTGATTATTTATTAAATGCCATTGAGCTTAGTAAACAAAACGGTTTAGAGAGATTGTTATTTGGTCTTGGAATTAAGCATGTTGGTAGTAAGGTTGCTAGAATTTTATGTGAGAAATATCCATCAATGGATGAAATTATGAATGCTAAGCTAGAAGATATTCAAAATATTGATGATGTTGGCTTAGCAATAGCTAGTGAGGTAACAGCGTGGTTTAGTAATGAAAAGAATATTTCATTAATTAGTCGTTTAAGGCTTCTTGGACTTAATATGAATTATGCTAAGAAGGAAATTAAGGAATCATGGTTTACAGGCAAAAAAGTTGTCTTAACCGGTGCTTTATCTATGGCTCGTGATGAGGTAAAAAAGCTGTTAGAATCATATGGAGCTAAAATGGTTGATAGCGTTAGCAAGAAAACTGATGTTGTTATTGTTGGTGATGCTCCAGGTAGTAAATATAATAAGGCTCTTGAATTAAAAATTCTAACTATGAATGAAAGCGAGTTTATGGAGAAAATTAAGGAGTAAAAAATGGATAAAATTATTGTTAAAGGAGCTAGAGAAAACAATTTAAAGAATGTTTCTTTAGAATTACCTAAGAATAAATTAATAGTTATGACAGGTGTAAGTGGTAGTGGTAAAACATCCTTAGCCTTTGATACAATCTTTCAAGAGGGTGAAAGAAGATTTGTTGAATCATTATCTAGCTATGCAAGAATGTTTATTGGCTCTAGTGAAAAGCCTGATGTAGATAGCATTGAAGGCTTATCACCGGCTATTTCAATTGATCAAAAATCAACATCTCATAACCCACGTTCAACTGTAGGAACAGTAACAGAAATTTATGATTATTTAAGATTATTATTTGCCAAAATTGGTGTTCCCTATTGTCCTACACATCATGAACCAATTACTGCCTATAGCATTGAACAAATGATTAATAAAATCTATGAATTACCTGAGGGTAGTAGATTATATATTTTATCACCTGTTGTTAATCGTGCAAAGGGTGAGCATAAGGATGTTTTTGCTAAATATTTAAAGGCAGGCTTTATAAGAGCAAGAGTTGATGGGGAAATAGTAGAGATAGATTCGCCAATTTCTCTTGATAAAAATAAGAAGCATGATATTGATATTGTGGTTGATAGACTTGTTTTAAAAAAGGAAAATCGTCTTAGAATAAGTGAAGCTTTGGAGCTTGCAGCTAAATTTAGTGGTGGTTTTGTTAAGGTTATGACAAACGATAATGAGCTATTCTTTTCCGAGCATTATGCTTGTAAATATTGTGGCTTCTCTATGCCTGAAATAGAGCCAAGACTATTTAGCTTTAACTCTCCACTTGGAGCTTGTCCTGAATGTAATGGTTTAGGATATAAGCTAAATGTTAGTGAAGATTTAGTTATGGATTATGATAAATCCTTGAATGATGGCGCTATCGTTCCCTATCGTAATCAGGAAAAGGATAATTTGAATAATTTGATGCTAGAGCAAACCTGTAAATTTTATGGTATTGATATGAATAAACCATTTAAGGATTTAGATAAAGAACAGCAAAAAATTATTATGTATGGATCTCCTGATTTAATTCATTATAAAATGAATTCTTCAAGCGGAAGAAATCATGACAAGGTTGAAGCCTTTGAAGGTGTTATTTCTAATTTTTCAAGAAGATATCTAGAAACTAATAGTGATTGGATTAGAGAATGGATAGAGGGTTATATGGTTTCTGGTGAGTGTAATAGCTGTCATGGTGCTAGATTAAATAAAAGTGTTTTATCAATTCTTATTAATGGTAAAAATATTAATGATTTATGTGTTATGTCAATTGAGGATTTATATAAGTTCTTTGATAATATTGAATTAAGTGAGGAACAAAAGGTTATATCTAAGCTAATAATTAAAGAAATTAAAGATAGATTAGGCTTTTTAATTGATGTTGGGTTGGAATATTTATCATTATCAAGAAGTGCTGATACCTTAAGTGGTGGTGAGGCTCAGCGTATTAGACTTGCAACACAAATAGGTTCGCAGCTTACTGGTGTTTTATATGTTCTTGATGAGCCTTCAATTGGTCTTCATCAAAAAGATAATGAAAGACTAATTAATACATTAAAGAAAATGCGTGATTTAGGAAATACCTTGATCGTTGTTGAGCATGATTCTGATACTATGCTTGCAAGTGATTATTTAGTTGATGTTGGACCAGGTGCGGGAAGCCATGGTGGAGAAATTGTTGCTTGTGGTACTCCAAGTGAGGTAATGGCAAATCCAAATAGCTTAACAGGAGCTTATTTAACTGGAAGAAAAAAGATCGAAATTCCTAAGGTGAGAAGACCTGGAAATGGTAAATTTATTGAAATTAAGGGTGCCTGTGAAAACAATTTAAAAAATGTAAATGTTAAAATTCCTCTTGGTATGATTGTTTGTGTGACTGGTGTAAGCGGTAGCGGCAAATCTTCATTAATTAATCAGGTTTTATATAAGAATTGTCTTTTGAAGCTTTATAAAAACAAGAAAGAAAAGCCAGGTAAATGTAAGGAAATTAAGGGTATTGAGAATTTCGACCGAGTTATTGCAATTTCGCAAACACCAATAGGTCGTACACCAAGATCTAATCCAGCAACCTATACGGGAGTATTTGATGATATTAGAGATGTTTTTGCAACTACTAATGAAGCAAAGGTTAGAGGCTATGACAAGAGTAGATTTAGCTTCAACGTTAAAGGTGGACGTTGTGAGGCCTGCGGTGGTGATGGTCTTAAGAGAATTAGAATGAATTTCTTACCAGATGTTTATGTTCCATGTGAGGTATGTCATGGTACTAGATATCAGCATGAAACATTGGAGGTCTTATTTAAGGGCAAAAACATTGCTGAGGTATTGGATATGCAAATTGAGGATGCTTTAGAGTTCTTTGATGCATTCCCTAAAATTAAGTCAAAGCTTCAAACTCTTGTCGATGTTGGACTTGGTTATATGAAGCTTGGACAATCATCAACAACCTTAAGCGGTGGTGAGGCACAAAGAGTAAAGCTTGCCTATGAGCTTAATTCCAAAATATCAGCTAAAACTCTTTATATACTTGATGAGCCAACAACAGGACTTCATGTTGATGACATTAAAAAGCTTATGAATGTTATCTATAAAATCGCTGATTGTGGAGCATCTGTTATTATAATTGAGCATAATTTAGATGTGGTTAAATGTGCAGATTACATTATTGATTTAGGACCGGATGGTGGCGAACGTGGTGGAAATGTTATATTTAGTGGTACACCTGAGGAAATGATAAAAAATAGTGATACATATACTGCAAAATTCTTAAAGGATGTGATGAAATAATGCCAAAAAAGAATAAGAAAGAACAAGAGGATAAGGATTTAAAGGAGCTAGAGGATAGCCTTGATGATTTATTAAATGAGGGCCTAGCAACCAAAGAAGAGGTTGATAAGGTAAAGGATAGTATTAAAAAGTTGAATCCTAAAAATTTATCTAAAAAGGAAAAGGTTCTTAGATTTATAAAAAAATATCTTATTGCTTTTGTTTTATATATGGTTATTTGCTCAGCATGCTTTGGTTTTTTCTCATCAGCGATTACATTTGTCAATAAGCTATTTCCTTTTATTGGCTTTGCAATTTTTGCTGTATTTGAATTATTTATGCGCAATAATCCACTTGCAAATTTCATTAAGAAAAAGGTTGGCTTTATAACATTTTATACAGTTTATACAGCAATTATGATCATTATTCTTTATTTCTTAGCTCCTTATTTATATTTTATGGAGTTTAATTCACCATTTATTTTATGTGGATTCTATTTTGCCTTTGAGGCGTTGTATTTAATATTCAATTATGTTATGATTAGAAGAAGATTTATTTATTAATTTGAGGTGACAAAATGGCGGATAAAATAAAAGTAGAACAAATGATTAAAGATAATGGACTTCATATTTTAGCTGGTGCTAAAGGTGTTGACGCTTATGTTGAAACTGAAATGATTTGTAGACCAGGTATGGAATTTGCTGGATTCTTCGATTATTTTGAATCAAAAAGAGTTGTTTTAATAGGATCAAAGGAAGCAACATTCTTATCAACCTTAACAAGTGAGGTTGCTTTGTTTCGTGTTAAAAAGATTTTTTTAGAGCATCCACCTGCAATAATTTTTTCGAGAAATGTTAAAATCCCTGATTATTTTTTAACGTATGCTGAGGAGTTTAATATTGTTGTTTTAAAAAGTGATTTGAGAACAACACCTACATCTTCAAAAATATTTGATTATTTACAAGCAAAGCTTGCTCCAAGAACTAGTGTTCATGGAACCTTGCTTGATATAAATGGTATGGGTACTTTAATTATTGGTAAAAGTGGTATAGGTAAATCAGAAACAGCTTTGGAACTTGTAAAAAGAGGTCACCAGTTAATTTCAGATGACCTTGTAGAAATATATGAAAAAGAGCCAGGAAACTTAATTGGTACAGCTCCCGATATTTTAAAAAGATATTTAGAGATAAGAGGTATTGGTATTGTTGATATCGTTTATATGTTTGGTGCTGGTGCTTATCGTGAAAGAAAAAATGTACGTTTAGTAGTTGAACTTGAAAAGTGGCAAGAGGACAAATATTATGATCGTTTAGGTCTTGAGACAAAAAAGATTAAATATTTTGATACTGAAATTTCGCATATTGTCTTACCAGTGTTACCAGGAAGAAACGTTGCTTTACTTGTTGAAAGTGCTGCAATGAATGAAAAATTAAAATATATGGGTCATTTTGCCGCTAAGGAGTTTACTGATTCTGTCGATAAGGCTGCTACAGGAGGTGGTGCTGATGCTAATAAATAGCTTAAATCCTGTTGCTTTTAAATTGTTTGGTCTTGAGGTTAGATGGTATGCAATATGTATTCTAATTGGTGTTATAATTGCTGTGATTTTGGGTGTCAAGGAAGGAAAGAAGCTGGGCATATTTAGTGATTATGTTTACACAGGAATTTGTATCGTTTTACCGCTTGCTATTGTGGGAGCTAGGCTTTGGTATGTCTTATTTAATCTTGATGAGTTTGATTCACTTTCTGATGTTTTAGGAATCACCTCTAATGGCTTAGCTGGACTTGCGATTCAGGGCGGTGTGATTGCATCCTTAATAACAATATATTTTTATGCTAAAAAAAGAAATGTTAGTCTTTATTCAACATTGGATATTGTTGCTCCTGGCTTTTTGATTGGTCAAATTTGTGGAAGATGGGGTAATTTCTTTAATGGGGAATTATATGGACCAGCTGTTAAAAATGTTGACCTATTATATAAGCTTTTACCAGATTTTATTATGGATAATATGAAATTTAATGGTGTATATTATCATCCAACATTTTTATATGAGTCCTTCTTTTGCTTGCTATGTTTTATT
>CALCWU010000090.1 GCA_937905855.1 uncultured Mollicutes bacterium | reverse complement strand
GTTGAACATTCGTTCAACTGTTATTTAAAATATATAGTACATTAAAAATGTACTACATAGCTTTATTATTCAACAATTTCAAAATCAGGCTCAACCTTATGAGCTGCCTTTAAAACATTTTTCATAACATCATCAATATCATCAGCCTCAAGAGTCATTTTTTGAGTCATAAAATTAATTTGACAGCCTGTAACTCCTTCAACCTTTTTGATTGCATCCTCACATTTTTGAGCACAAATTGCACAATCAACTTCAATTTTAAAAATCTTTTTCATTCTATTTTATCCTCCTGTTATTCATTAATATGCTCTAAGGCACATTTAAATATCAAAGAAACATGTTCATCAGCTAGAGAATAATAAACCTCTTTACCTTTTCTTTTAGCACATACAAGATGAGCATCCCTTAATATTTTTAATTGATGTGATACTCTAGATTTACTCATATTAAGACAGCTACAAATATCCGTAACACAAAGCTCATTGTTTTCTATAGTATACAAAATCTTTGCTCTTGTTACATCACCAAAAACCTTAAATAAATTAGTTAGGTCATCAAGCATATTATCTGTAGGCATATTATTTTTAATACTATCTAAATCCATGATCATCATCCTTTGTAACTATATAATATCATTAGTTGAACAATTTGTCAACTATTCAACTAACATTTTTAATAAATATGCAAAAAATCACACTTATTATAAATCAAATCGCCTTTTTATGCACTTTTTGATAAAATTTATGTGTAAAAGGAGCATGATTTATATGAAAATAAAAAGAGATTTTTATCTTTTTATTGATGAAATACAATACTAAATATTTTTATAAAAAATGACCATTAGATATTTAAATCTAATGGCCATAATTATTATTAATCAATTTTTTAGCTTGCAACAAAAGCAGAAACTAATTTCACTATCATTATTTTTTTGTAATTATAAATGAAACACCAACATTTTCATTTTTAACTCTTAATTTCATATTGAAGAAATCTAATGTTTTAACAACAATGCTCATACCAAGACCAAATTGGCCCTTACTTCCCTTTTCGTAGGGTTTAAATTCAGCATTTAAAAATTGCTCATCAATATGATCACCATCATTATAAATAACTAATTCATTATTCTTTAAAATTATTTTGATAGTAGTTTTAGCGTAACGCTTAGCATTATCAACAATATTATCAACAACAGTATAATAGTTTTCTCTATATCCTTTAAAAATAACATCTTCTAAATCTAAATCAAATTTTAAAGGACTTTGATGCTTATAGGTTTCAACAACCTCATTAATAACATTCTTCATATTAACATCATCAAAATCTTTATCCTTAGACAAATATTCTAATCTATTATATTGCAAAAGCTTATTAACCTTGTTTCTTAATATATCAGCCTGATTTAAAATTATTTGAGCATCCATTGGTTCAGAAACTCCATCAATTATTGACTCAGCATAAGATTTAATAACTGCAATTGGGGTCTTTAGATCATGAGAAATATTTTGGAGCATTTCTCTTTTAATTTTATCATTATCCAAAATTTGATGACGCATATCCATAACAGAATGACCTAAATCAGATATTTCATCTTCTCCACCATCATCATATTTAATTTCATAATTTTCATTAGGAAGATTATCAATGTGAGTTTGAATTTTCTTAATTCTTTTAACAACACCATTACTCCATAAGCAAATAACAAGGCTTGCAACTAGCATAATAAGAAGGAAAACGCCGAATATCTTATAGGTCATATTTTTAAGCATTGATATAATAAAGGATTGATCTGTTAGAATCATTCTAAACATACCATCCTTATGAATTTCATAAGCATAAAATAATAAGCCCTTGCTTCCATCTAATTGGCCTTTTTCAACAACATTCATAGGTCGATCATAGGATGTTCCTTTTATCTTGGCATATTCATTACTCATAAGCTTACATATTCTTTCACAATCATTATCAGCTAAATATTCTTGATTAATTGGTTTTATTTTATATTCAGAAACATAAAAATTGCCATCCTCACATATAATCTTACCATCAATCATACAAGGCTTAATGTTAGAGGAATATGTTAAAAAATCATTATCATCAGGAGTTAATGTTAAAATTGATTCGAGTCTTGAATACATTTCTGTTGTAGCAAATTGTTTTGATTGAATTATTACCAATATTGTAAATAAACAACCACATAATAATAGAATTGAGGTAATCAATAATATAATTTGCTGAGTTAGCTTTAGCTTTTTCATTTCAATCTATAACCATAGCCATAAATTGTTTCAACATTTAAATTAGGAAGCTTTTGGCGAAGTCTTCTTAATAGGTCATCAACAACTCGATCAGAGCCATAATATTCATCGCCCCAAACATGATATAATATTTGTTCGCGACTAAAAGCTTTACCTCTATTTTCTAAAAGAAATACTAATAAATCATATTCCTTTGAGGTTAAGCTTAAAATTTCATCATTTTGCATTACAATTCTCTTATCAATATCGGTCAAGTAGCCATTGTAATTAACAGGAGCACCTTCATCAGATAGAGTATTATAGCTTCTTGCTAAAAGGTTCTTAACACGAAGCATTAATTCTCTTATAGAATATGGTTTAGCAAGGTAATCATCCCCACCAAGCTCTAATCCCATAATTTTATCAATATCCTGATCACGAGCTGAAGTAAATATTACAGGCATTTTAGGATAATGACGATGAATTGCTTTAATAAGATCATAGCCACTTGTACCACCAGGTAACATTATATCTAAAATCCATAATTTAAAATCATCTTCAATATGCTTTAGGGCATCCTCGCCATTTTTAAATAGTGTTGGTTCATAACCATTTGTTTTTAAATACTTACATACTAAGGTAGCTAAATCTACCTCATCCTCTACTACTGCAATTTTTATCATTTAAATCACATCCTTTAGTTTATTATATCATTTTTTAATAAAAAAACAAAGAACAACCTTTGACGGTTGTTCCTTGCCTAAATTGGGAGAGTTAGTTTTTCTTATGAAAAAAGTAATCTATCATCTTATGTGACAATTACCGTCTTTTTAAGACAACTAAATTATATGATAAAAATATCTATAAAATATCATAATATTATGTGAAAATATGTATTGCAATTATTACTCTAAGTGCTGCTTAGCTAAAGCAATTAATTTCTTCGTTTCATCAATCATAAATAGAGGAATATTTAATACATTGCCATCAAGAACAAGATTTTTTAACGAATATCTTATAATAAGTGGCGTTTCACCACCATACATTTTCTTATATTCAATTATACTTGGTGATGATACACTTTTACCAGATTTAACCTCAATTGGTATAATATCATTATCTAATTGTACTAAAAAATCAACCTCATATTTTTCATTTGCCCAATAATGAGGATTTATTGCAAAAATACGAACTAAGCTTTGTACCACAAAATTTTCACTTAAGGCACCTTTAAATTCCTTAAAAAGCCTATCTCCTTCTGTAAAAGCTCTATAGCTTAACTTTGATTGACTGCGCAATAATCCTACATCTATATGATAAACCTTAAAAAACGACTCCTCTTCATAAGCAGAAAGAGGTAAAGCTGGCTTCGATACTCTAAATATTCTTTTAACAAGATCAGCATTTATTAACCATTGTAGATTATTTTCATATTCTCTTGCTCTAGCACCTTGTTTTACATTTGAATAGGTAAACTTCTTTTTTTCTTTTGAAAGCTGAGCAGGTAGTGAATTCCAAATACTAATTATCTTCCCTACATCATATTTTTTTTCATCATCACTATAATCATTATGATGTTTACCAAAGTCTTTTTCGTATGAACCTATAATACCATTAAGAGCTTTATCAACCAGTTCTATATCTCTTTCTTGTGTCCATAAATATACGGGCTCAGGCATACCTCCTGTAATAAAATACATCTTCAATTTTTCACAAAGAGGATTATAAAATGCATCAGGAATATTTTCTATATTATTGATTGAATGAATATAATCATATAAATTTTCATCTCCATTAGCAATCAAAAATTCCGAAAAAGTCATTGGTCCCATATCTATAAAATCAACCTTACCAACTGGAAACCCCTTAGATAACGTTAAACCAAGCAATGAACCCGCACATATAACATAATAATCTCTTGCGTTCTCACAAAAATATTTTAATGAATTTAAGGCATCATTACATTCTTGAATTTCATCAAAAATAATTAATGTTCCTTTATTTATCTTTTGACCACTTGCAAGAGATAAATTTTGCATAATACGAAAAACATCTTTAGTAGTTTTAAAAAATTGTTTATATTCCTCATTTTCATCAAAGTTGAAATATGCAACAAAATCAAAACATTTACCAAACTCCTTCATTGCCCAAGTTTTACCAACCTGCCTTGCACCACGAAGAATTAACGGCTTTCTATATTTTGATTCTTTCCATTTATTTAATTCATCTAAAATAAATCGTTTCAATATTCTACACATCCCTTATATCAATTAATTTAATTATACTTATTAAATAGTGTTAAATCAAGTCAAATCACACTTTTTTTGGATGTTTTGTGATTTTTTACACACTTTCGACCAAAATAACGTGATTATAACTATTAATAAAAGCAAATCACAAGTTATGCATAAGCTTTCATATAAGTGATTTCAATAATAAAATAATCATAGTTATAAAGAATATCAATAACATTATTAAACTATAACTGAACTACAAAATATTTCATCTTATATAGATAATGATTTTTATTGCACAATAGTGCAATAAATTTGCGTAATAAATGTTTAAATTTATTGTGCAACTTTTTTTGCACAATAAATCATTTTAACTGTTAATTTAATATAATCATTGCACATAACAAAAATTATATATTTGAAATAAAGGATATTTACAATTCCATCAAATATGTGATAAACTAAAATCGTCATTGGTTTACTTACCAAAAAAGCATAAAAAAAACAAAGAACAACCTTTATAGGGTTGTTCTTTGCTTAAATTGGGAGAGTTAGTTTTCTTATGAAAAAGTAATTTATCATTTTTATGTGACAATTACCGTCTTTTTAAGACAACATAATTATATAAATAAAATATCTACAAATTATCACAAAATTATGTGAAATTATGTTAAAGCTTATTTATTAGATTTGAAACACCATTTTTATTAAGCATTTCTTTAAAATGAGAAACAATCTTAGAATATAGTGGTGTATTTATTAAGCTAATGCCAAATAATTGCGCATTACCTAAAATTAAATCAAGCTCATTATGATAGGTTAGAGTTTCTCTTACGTTTTTCAATATATCCTGTAAATGTAAAAGCTCTGGATCACTGCTACAATTAAATGGCTTTAAATCATCATCAAGACCTAAAAGATATCTACACCAACCAGCAATCGCAATTGGAATATATTCAAGTGTATCAAGCTCACCCTTTTTAGCTATAGCTTTAATTGTTTCGCCATAACGAACAGGAATCTTAAGTGATGTATCTGTTGCAATACGAGCAGGCGTATCAGGTATAGCCTTATTAGGAAGTCTTACATTTATAACATCATTTACAAAGTCTACAGGTGAAATAATTTTAGGATCAACTACTACCTTCATCCCCTCTTTAGCAATGCCCTTAACTAAATTTGAAAGTCCTTTGTTAGTCATTTCCATTGCTATTGTTTCATAATTAAGCATACAGCCATATACAGCAAGAGCGGTATGCAAAGGGTTTAGACAGGTTGTAACCTTCATTGTTTCTACCATATTTACAGTTTTACGATCTGTAAAATAAACATGAGCGTTTTCTAAGGCTGGTCTACCATTAGGGAATTTATCCTCAATAACAAGATATTCACTGACCTCTGCATTAACAAATGGAGCTATAAAGGTATGCTTAGCTGTAGTTATAGGGGCAATATTTGTGAATCCTAGCTTAGCTAAATCATCACTAATACTTAAAGCTGGACGAGGAGTAATTTTATCAATCATTGTCCATGGAAAGGTAATTTTAGTTTCATCATTTAGATAATCTATAAATTCTTTATTAACAAAACCATTTTCATACCATTTATTACAAATAGTTAAAATTGCATTTTGAAGCTTTTGACCATTTTGAGAGCAATTATCCATACTTACAACAGCTAATGGATAAGCACCATTATTAAATCTTAGCCATAATAAGCTTGCTACTACAGCCATAGTATTTTTAGGCGCTTTTGGCCCATTTTTAAAATCATCCTCTACGGCATCTAAGAATGTTCCATCCATTTTATATAGATTATACCCCTTTTCAGTAATTGTAAAAGATATCATTTGTAATGATTCTTTACTAAAAATGTTCTTAAGGCTATCATAGGTATTAGTATTAGCTAAATCAACATACATTCCCTTAGCTATTGAAGCAATAACACTATAATCTGTACTAGCAGGACTTAATGAAGCAAGAAGAGTTAGGCTATCATATTTATCATAAATATCACTAATTATTTCTTCATCAAAGGTTTCTAAGGCAATTATTCCTTTAGTAGCATAACCATTATTTAATAAATCGTTTTGCAATCTAGCAATAAAGCCTCTAAAAATATTACCAGCACCAAAATGAAGCCAAATTGGCTCATTAAGGGTTTCTTCATGACATTTTAAAACATCATATTTTGGGCATTTGATACCCAAAGAGGCAATTTGCTTTAAATTTTCAATTTTTAGGTCCATTATTTTGTTCCTTTCAATTTATCAAGAGTATCCCAAATACCATTAATATACATAGCACCAAGGGCTCTATCATATAAACCATAACCAGGCTTAGCATCCTCATCCCAAATCATTCTACCATGATCAGGGCGAATATATTTATCAAAGCCTTCATCATGAAGTGCCTCAAGCATTCCTACCATGTCAAGTGATCCACTCTTTGCATAATGAGCAGATTCTTCAAATGAATGAGGTCCAACTAGCTTAATATTTCTAATATGAGCAAAATGAATACGATCCATATGAGCATATTTTCTCATTAATTTAACCATATCATTATCACTTCTAGTTCCTAAAGAACCACTACATAATGTTAAACCATTATAATGATCATCAACCAAAGACAAAAATCTATCAATATTTTCTTCACAGGTTATAATTCTAGGAATACCAAAAATTGGCCAAGCTGGATCATCAGGATGAATTGCCATTAAAACATCATTTTCTCTAGCACAAGGTATTATTTCCTCTAAGAAAAGCTTTAGATTATTCCATAGACCCTCTTCACCTAATTCCTTATAAGCATTAATTAGTTCAGCTACCTCGCTTGGCTTATATGAAGAATCCCAGCCAGGTAAGCTAAGCTTAGTTGGATCTAGCTTATTAACATCCTCCTCATAATAAACAAGAGCCTTACTACCATCCTCTAGTTTATGATCAAGCTGACTTCTCGTCCAATCAAAAACTGGCATAAAATTATAACAAATACATTTAACACCACATTGACCAAGAATTCTTATATTTTCCTTAAAGTTATTAATATGGCGCTTATAATCACCACGTCTTAGCTTAATATCCTCACTTACAGGTACAGACTCTATAACCTCCATTGTAAGGCCATAGCTATTAATATATTCCTTTAGCTTTTTAACCTCTTCAATAGGCCAAACCTCACCTACAGGTACAGAATAAAGAGCAGTAACAACACCACTCATACCAGGAATTTGTCTAATATATTCCAAGGTATTTTTATCATCATAGCCATACCATCTAAAAGTCATTTTCATGAGCAATCACTCCTTTAGTTTATACTATTTGCAGCATCATAAGCAGTTTTCGTAGCATTTTCAATACTACAAGGACTGCCATCCTTACAATCACCAACATACAAAATATTAGCCTTAACATCACTTAAGTCAATTGTATTCTTTTTACTAGCAAGAGCATTAATAATTGTTTCACATTCAACTCTAATTTCTTCATTATTAAGATCTCTTGCTAAAACATAATTAGAGCCTATTTCTTCAATCTTAGTATTTGTTAAAACCTTAACATTATACTTTTTAAATTCTTCTAATATAGTAGGTAAAATAGTATTTGATTCTTCCTTAGCAATACGATCCTGCATTTCAATAATTGTTACATCGTAGCCTCTATTAATCAAATATTCAGCACATTCAACACCAACAAGTCCACCACCACAAATAGCTACTCTACCATATGGGAAGGCCTTTTTAGCAAGAACGTCCCAAGAATCAATAGCATTATCAATACCCTTAATTCCAGGATGAGCATTTCTAGCACCTACAGCTACTATTATATCATCATAACTAGCAGCATCAACTGCTTTGAACTCATGATTATATAAAATGTTAATATTATATTCCTTAATTACTGCATCATAGAAGCCACAAATACGATTCATTTCCTCCTTACGAGGTGGAACGCTAGCTATTCTTAGCTGACCATATAAGGAATCACTTTTTTCATAAACAGTTACATCATGACCCTTTATTGCTAAAACTCTAGCGGCCTCAAGACCAGCAATTCCAGCACCAACAACTGCAACCTTATGCTTTCTTGTAGGTGTTGTAATTTCACGCTTAAACTCATAACCATTTTCTGGATTTAGGACACAGGATAAAAATCTTCTACCCTGGATAGCATCCGTACAGCCCTTATTACACATAATACACTTTCTAATTAAATTTTGTTGTCCTAGAGCCGTTTTATTGACTATATCTGGATCAGCTAAAAGTGGTCTTCCAAGGGCAACAATATCACAAATATTGTTTTCAAGTAATCTATTAGCCATATCAACATCAACAATTCTACCTACCATAGATACAGGAATATTAACTGCATCCTTAATCATTTTACATTCATTAGTCATAAATGCATATCTACGCATTCCCATAGCAGGAATCGTATCATTCATATTTCCTGTATGATTTGCCTGAGCAACATGAATCATATTAACTCCATGAGCTTCTAAGATTTTAGCAAATTCAACTGCCTCTTCAATAACAAGTCCACCTTTACCCTGAAGACTGCCGTCAGCTCTTCTTGTAACTATTGGCAATTTATATTCAATAGTAATTGTATCAGACGCCTTTTTAATTGCATCAACAACAGCTAAAGCAAAACGAATTCTATTTTCAAAGCTGCCACCATATTCATCAGTTCTCTTGTTTAAAATTGTTGAGCATAATGAACCAACTAAACGATCGCCATGAACCTCAATTACATCAATACCTGCCTTAATTGCTCGATTAACACAAGCTGTAATACTTTCAAGAATTCTTGTTATTTGTTCTTCATTAACCTCATTTACATAATGAAGCATATCATAATGAAGCTTAGCATAAAGCTCATCTCTTTTTCCCTCTTTGAACATTTGCATTAAGGCAAAGGCATCATATTCAGGGTGGAAGATTTGAACTCCTACCTTACAATCATATTGATGAAGAGTATCAGCTAATTTTTTGAATGAAGGAATTTGCTCATCAGAATATAGCTTTGGAGTTGGAGAAAATGTAGGAATTGGAACAACATCGCCAATTACCACATATGAAACTCCACCCATTGCTAGACGCTTATAAAAATTTAATGATTGTTCACCAATTGATCCATCACGCTCCTCATAGCCTGTTGTAAGAGGAGGAAACATTACTCTATTTTTTAAAGTTATATTACCTACATTAATTTTTTCTAATAGCTTCATATTATTACTCCTTAATTTTTAAGATTTCCTTTAAGGCCTCTTCAATTTCCTGCTGCCATAGCTCCCAGCTATGACCAAAGCCTTCTTTAAATTTATAGCTAATGCCCTTATTACACTCTAAAAGATAATCATTAAACAATACACTATCCTTGTAAATAAAATCCTTAGTTCCAATGCTTAAATAAACATTGGTATTATCATCCTTGAGACTAGCAACTAGCTCACGAAGTGATTTAGTACCTAGGCTTTGTTCTAAATCCTTATTATCTGGTCTTGTGGCTGGTGATAAGGCTATACAGCCCTCATAGGAATCCTTATATAAAAGATAGCTATGCAAAGCACCATATCCACCCATTGAGCAGCCACAAATATATTTTTGCTTATTAAAGCAAGAAAAATTACCAAAAAGAAAATCAGGCAGCTCATAATTAATATAGTTTTCCCAAGCATCTATTGGTGAATAATTTAAATACCATTTATTTTCACCACCAAGCATTGCTAGACATAAACCATATTTTTCTGCTAAATCCTCAATATTTGAATGAGTTTCCCAAGCATATTTTGATTCACCAAAGCCTCCAAGTAATATCATTAATGGGTATTTTTTTTGCTTATCCTGATAAGGAGTAAGACTTTGCTCCTTAATTGTTTCTCCCAAATTCATAGACGGAATAAATAAAACTATTTCCGATTTTCTAAGTAAATATTTTGATTGAAATTCTAATACTAATCTTGCCATATATTTTCACCTTTTTCTTTATTCATTATAGCATTTAAGGAAGGAAAGAGCCCTAGGCCTAAAGAAGCTTAGGGCTTTATTACATTATAGCTTTGAAGCCAAATTTTCTAATGTTGAATCATCAAATAGCTTTTGAAGAGCATCACTAGTCTTAATATCATCAAATGTTTTTTTGCCATATGAGAAGTTTGCTGAAACATTGCAAGCCTTATCAAAATCAGCCTTATTAGTTGCGAACCAATATGTTTGATTAATGTTTAAAGCCTTGCCATTATCACGAATTGCTTCACCACTAAATGCTTTAGCTGTTACAGCAAGAATTGCCTCATTAATTGCCCCAAACTTACCAACAAGATATGGATCATGAGTTACCTTAAAAGCATTAACCTTTGATGTAGAATCAGCTTGGTACCACTTATCATAATCACTTACAAATGAATCAATTGTACCAAATCTAGTTGCCTTTGATAAAGCACCATATTGAGCGAACATATTTAATAAATAATTACCATTACATGTAGTAATAACTGCACATGGATTCTTCATTAAAATACCTGTACATTGAGTAATTAAGGCATTCATATTTGCTAGGTTATTTCCCATAATTGCTACCTTATCCTTTAAAGGAGAATCAGCAGTATATGTTACAGTCCATTTAGAGCTATCTGATTCATTATCACCATTAACAGTAACACCAGCTTCATTTAAAGCTTGCTTAATTCCCTTCCAACGATATGTCATTTGGTGAGCAAGTGATAATCCATGATAATCAGCTGGCCATACAGCTAAGGTATCAGTTGTTCCTTCAGGTAAAACTGAATCTGATTTATAATATTCATCAATAAAATATTTAGTCATATTATAGGCTTGTTGTTGCTCCTGCTCTGGAGATGGAGCAATTTGACCTAAGAAATAAGGACTATCCTTATATTCGTCAAATGTCTCAGATGAAACTGTTGAACCACTATAGCCAACATAGATTTCACTATCAACACAATACTCTAATACACTTTCCTTACCATCCATTTCGAAATTACAAATAACAGCATTACATCCAGCAGCTACAAGCTTTTCTGCACAGGTCTTATAATATGTAGGATCCTGTCCTTGGAATTGCTCATAAACCATTGTTACCCCATATTCCTTAGCAAGTGCATTCCAATGCTCCTGAAATGATTTTGTTTCTCCACCAATTGTTCCTGGTAAAATTACACCAACCTTACCATCCTCAATAATTTTTCCCCCGTCATTGTTTTTGCCACAGCTTGCAAGAGATAAAACTGCTAAGCCTAAGGCTCCCATAGCTACAAACTTTTTCATTTTTAATACCTCTACTTTCTTCCATATTTTGATAGTTTGTATATCTTTATTTTATTTTTTATTGTTGTAACCCAACGAGTCCAGTTAACCATATATGTTAGGATTACAAATATTAAAAGTGATGTTATTAAGGAAATAGTTGAGCTTTCAACACCAAAGCGAACTAATCCTTCCTTAAATAGGCAAACGCTTATAACACCTAAAATTAAACCAACAACCTCATTTGAATGCTTTGCAATCAAACCACCAAGGAATATTGGCAAGAAATTTTGCATTACTGCCATTGCTGTTCCTAAATTAGTTGAAATTGAAATTTTTGCCTGATTAATAGAATAAATATAGGTATAAACGGCAATCAATGCTCCTGCTAAGCCATAGCAAATAATAGCATTTTTAATTTCCTTAACACCTGTATCAACAGCTACCTTTTGACCATATAAAATAGATAGCTTATCATGACCAAACTTTGAATATTTTAAGGTAATTAGCATATAAATTGAAATACCAACAACTACTACTAGCATAAAATAACGATTTATAATCATCGGATATAGACTAGGTGCTACAGCAGCAGAAATATCAACTGAACCCTTACCACTGGTAAGAATATAGGCAAAGCCTTCATAAATTAAGCATACACCAAGTGATACAACAATTGCCGGTATTTTTAACACTGTAAACACTAAACCACTTAACAATCCTAAACCAATGCCATAAAGAATACTTAATAAAAGATAAACAATTGCAAAGCCTTGAAAATCCTTATTTGGTAAGCTTAGCCAAGCAAGAACACAAGCTAAAATTCCAACAGCTCCTAGTGAGAAGTCCATTCTACCACTGTTCATATTAGTATTTAGTGCAAAGCAAGCAATTAAAACTGTAATCATTGTAATAAGTAAATTATTAAATATAACCTGGTCTCCATATAAGCCTGTTCCAGAAGAGATACTTCCAAATAGCATAAATAGGAAGCCAATCAAAGGAAATATTACAACAACAATCAAATCCTTGAATGTTTTTTTAGTTTTAGGAGCAACATATCTTTTTTTACTTAAAGTCTTTAATTCCATTGTATCACCTACCACATCATCTCTATTGCTGGTAAACGATTTGTACGATTACCAACTGTATTTAAGGAAACAATTGCTAGGAATAAAATTCCTTTAACAAATGATTCATAATTTGTTATTGCCGCAAAGCCACTTACACGACCAATCGCAACTAAAAGATAGCTTATCAAGGTAGCTGTAAGTCCTCCAAATATTGCAGCACTTATTTTACTTTTAGGTCCACCAGTTGTTTGCATTCCACCAAATACAACAGCCAAAATTACATCAAGGCCAATTGTTGAACAAGAACTTGCAGAAATTGTTCTACTTCTTACAATATACAATGTAGCACCAACACCTATTGCTATACCAGCAATGAAGAAGGTAATAATTCCTTGCTTGGTAATATTTACACCTGTATATTTTGAAGAAACACTATTACAGCCAATCATTTTATTTTTTCTTCCAACAGGAGTTAATTTAAAGATAAAGCTTGTAAATAAGAATAACGCTAATATAACTCCAAAGTAGAAAATAAATACATCAAATTGCTTAATACCTGTAACCTTTATTGTTTGAGTTTCTGTATTTTCCAAAATGTTTGATAGGATAGCACTTAGTACACTACTCATTGCTAGGGTTGTTACCATTACTGGTAGCTTTAATACATTTGCAAGACCTGCATTAATAAGCTCAATAACAACACCTATTACAATAGCAACAATTAATACTAAAAACATATTCTTTGTACTATTCCATACCATAGCTCCCATAGCTGCAGCTAAAGCTGTACCACCACCAAGTGACATATCAAAGCTCTTCATTGAGTAAATAAATACACCACCAAGTGCTACCGCAATAATTATAGAGCTTCCCTCTAATATTTTCTTATATTCAATTTTTATGCCGCCAATAACACAAACAAGAATATAAGCTATGACTAAAATTAAGAAGCAAAACATTGAAACCTTAGATAGCCAAAAGCTGCGTTCTCTAATTGTTTTTTCAAAAGAGCTTGTAGCCATTGCTTCAACATTTTTAGTTTTTAAATTAGAAATAATACTTGGCTTTAATCTAATTTGTGATTCAAACTTTACATATTCATTTCTTAAATCTAAAAGCTCCTTTTTACATAATAGCTCATCCTCAAGTCTATTTTTTGTATTAGTCTTAAGAGCACGCTTACGCTTAATATCAATTCCATTTTTTCTTATTTGATATTCCTTTTTATCAAGACCTAGCGAATTAATTTCCTTTAAATTAGCTTCATATTCATCTTCAATTTTTTTGGCTGATGCATTATATTCATTTTTAACAAGGGTAATATTATTTTTAATATTTTCCTTGACTCTAGCTTCAAAGCTATGATACTCCTTATTTAATAAATTTAAGGCCTCAGTCCTAATTTTCTTATCCTCTGGCTCAATACTTTTTTGATATAAATAGGCTTTATTCATTTGAGCCTTTATATCAATAATCGCTTTTTCATCTTGTCTTTTTTTAGCTATAGCTAATTCGTTTTTTAAGGCTTGATATTTAGTTTTTCCATTTTCACGAAGCTTATTTAAGCTCGCAATATTTTCTGTTATTCTAACACTAAATTTTAACTCATCAGAAATCTTCTTTATTTCCATCCTAAACACATCCTTTCTATAGCATATATTCAACAATTTGCTCTTGAGCTAAATCATTACTACGAGGGAATTCATGAGCAATTTTTCCATTTTTCATAATAATTAATCTATCACTCATACCAATTAATTCTGGTAATTCCTCAGAAATCATCAATATAGCATAGCCTTCATTTTTTAGCTTAATCATAAGCTGATAAATAAATTGCTTAACACCAATATCTACACCACGAGTTGGACAATCTAAAATTAAAATCTTTGATTCATTTCCAAGCCACTTACCAAGAGAAACCTTTTGCTTATTACCACCAGATAACGTTCTTACTAAATCACTACTGCTATTACATTTTATTTGCAGATAATCAACCTGACCCTTAACAATTTCACTTTCTTTTCGTTTAGAAACGACACATTTGAATTTTAAAATATTATTAATTGAAGCAAGAGCTATATTATTATAGATTGAGTCATTTAAAGCTAAAGCCTCAACATCACGATCCTTAGGAAGATAACCGATTTTATTTTTCATTGCTACTAATTCATTTTTAACAACTATATCTAAATTTTCTCCTGTTAAAACCATACCACTACTAGGATGAATAGAACCAAATAAAATCTTTCCAAAATCGTGCATTCCACAATCAGATAAGCCACCAATACCAACAATCTCGCCAGCATGCAGCTCTAAATTAACATCCTTTAGACGGCCATTTAGATTAATATCCTTGGCTAATAACAATATTTCATCTCTTCTTGATGGAGTATAATCAGCTCGATAATAATCACCCTTTAATTCACGACCAATCATATATTTTTTAATTAGATTAGGATCATATTCAGCCTTGGTCATATTAGCAACAATTGACCCATCTCTTAAAACAGTAAGAGTATCACATTTATCCATTATTTCATCTAAATCATGAGATATAAATAAAACGGCCTTACCATTGTTTTTTAAATCATTCATCTTCTTGTAAAGAATTTGTCTACCATCCTCACTAAGAGCAGTAGTAGTTTCATCTACAATAAAAATATCAGGATCCTTAGCTAAAACCTTAGCAATTTCAACTAGCTTTCGACTTTGAATATCATACATTCCCATAGGCATTTTAGGATTAATATTATAAACACCAATATTAGCTAAAATTTGCTTAGCATGTCTATTTAGCTTATTTTGATTTACAACCTTACCAAAAATAAGCCTTAACCAAAAATTCTTGAATTTAGTTTTAAAGCTTATATCAGCTAATGCTTCTACCTCATTTATAAGATTAATTCTATAATTGTTAATACTTCTAGCATCATTTGCTATAGCAGCTAAATCATTTTGATAGCTTAAATCTAAAGCATTTCTTTTTGCTTTATATTCTTTTTTATATAAAGATAAATAATATTTATATTGCTTATTTTTATAAGAATTATCTATTGAAGAATCATTATTTATCTCTTCAAAAATACTCTTACTCTTATCATTATATTCTTTAATAATAGCATCTAGCTTACTATCATATTCATTTTTTAAGGATGTAAGATACTTCTTCTTTTTTGAATTGTGCTCTAAAATTATTTTTTTAGTTAATTCATTTATTGCAGCTTTACCATCACTAACGTTAGCTTCTTTAGCTTTAATTAAGGAAATATATTTATTCTTAAGCTCAGCAAGAGGCTTTAAATCGATATCAAAGAATCTAGAGAATGATACAATTCTATCTTTTTCAAAGAAATTAACACCACTAAATTGATCAAGCTCACATAAAAAGATATTTTCAGCAACACTAATTCCCGAAATTGTTCCATTTTCTTGAACTGCAATTCCAATACCATTATTTAAGGCATCCATCATAGATTTAGGGTTCCATTCTTGTCCTTTAAATGTCATAGTTCCACTATTTTTAAAATAAATACCGGTCATTATTTGGCTCATTGTTGATTTTCCACTACCATTTTCACCAATAAAGCCACGAATTTCATTTGGATAAATATTAATATCTACATCGTTTAAAGCAATTGTTGGACCAAATCGCTTTACAATATGAGTTGCACTAAAAATTGGCTTTTCTTGCATTTTTATTACCTTCCTTGCTCATCGTTTTATTACATATACATTTTATCAATATTTTACCGCTATTTTAATACACATTCTTAAGCATAACTATAGCAGTTTTTAATAATATAAGCGTTTTCATATGTTTTCAAAAATTAAAAAAATCTTAAAATGTTGCATATTGCTATTTACTTTTAAACATTTTAGACTATAATAAGGCTATGACATCAAACTTCTCATTTATTAATTTTCCCAATAACTTCCCCATAAAAATCTCCCTGAAGAAAGTAACAAATCACGAAAATGATTGGCATACTATAATAAAGATTTATTATGTTGTGGAAGGCAATGCTATTATAACCATAAATTCAATTTCTTATAATCTTAAGCCAGATGATATTATTCTTATTAATCCTTGGACAATCTATGACATATCAGCAGAAGCTCAAATTGCTATGCTCGATATCGAAATTGATTTAGCAAAATTTGGATTTTCTCAAAATGAAATTGAAGATATTTGGTTTGAATGTAATCAAACTAATGATTACCAAAAAATTAAATATAAGGTAATTAAGGCCGCTATTTTCGCACTTATTAGAGTAAATACCCAAAAAATAAATGAAAGTGTGGAATACTTAAATCAATCACTTGCCTACCAAATTCTTTTTGTTTTAATGAATCAATTTAAAATAAAAGGAAATGAGCGTAAAAAAATAAGCCAAAAATATTTTTATATTCTAAAGCAAGCCCTAGATTATATCGATCAAAACTATGCTAATAATATAACATTAAATGATTTAGCTAGCTATTTAGGATATACACCTCAATATTTTTCCTTATTCTTTCAAAAGCATATGAAAGAAAACTTCCAAAATTATTATGACACCTATCGCATAAATAAATACTTAAATTTATTACAAAATTCAGATATTTCCTTAGAAGAAATAGCTATAAAAAGCGGATTTGGTGATTATAGAAGCTACATAAGAGCGTTTAAAAATACTTATCGTTTAACTCCATCTGAATTTAGAAAAAACAAGGATAATCAAATAGTAAAGGATAGTCTATTCTCTAATGATGACATTAAGCGTTATTTAGATATTATTTTTAAATATGATATTGGTAAAATTGATGAACCATCTTCAACCATAGAGCAAGTTATTGAGCTAAATGTTGATTTTAACAAGAAAACTGATTCAATTAATAAAAATTTTATGAATATGCTTTTTGTTGGTAAAGCCTCTGATTTGTTAAGACAAAACATTAGAACTATGCTAGAGCAGGTTCAACAAGAGGTTGGTTTTAAAATGATTAGATTTCATGGCTTATTTTCAGATGATATGCATGTTTATAGAAAATTTGTAAACAATGGTGAGGCATATTCATTTGTGTTTATTGATCAGGTTTTTGATTACATTAAAGGCTTAAATCTAAAGCCATTCATTGAGCTATCATATATGCCAAGGGATTTAGCATTAAATCCTAATAATATCATTTATGAATCCAAATTTATTGTTTCACCACCTAAAAGCTTGGATGCTTGGTGTAATTTAGTTAAGGCATTCTTCTATCATATGATTAAAAAATATACTCTTGATGAGGTATTAACCTGGCCAATAACCATTTGGAACAAACCTGATAGTACAAATCACGCCTTTGGCTTTGACAACACTAAGGATTTCTTTATATTTTATAAAAGAACCTATGAAACAATAAAGGAAATATCTAAGAAATTCAACGTTGGCTCACCAACCCTTATTCCCTTTGCCTCATTTGCTAGGGACTTTGATAAAGATTTTCTAAGTTGGACACGAGTAAATAATTGTTATCCGGACTTTTTATCAGTTGCCTATTATTCAAATGATTACAATTTCTTTATTGAAGGCAAGAAAAAAGAAAAGCTTACTAAAAATCCTAATGGATTAAAGGATTATTTAAATATGGTTAAGGATGTAAGCTTCTATCAAGGCAGCAAGGTATATTTAACAGAATGGAATATTACCTCATCTCAAAGAAATTACTTAAATGATACTATTTTTGCAAGCTGTTATTTTGTTAAAAATATTTTAGAAAATATGGATGAAGCATTATCATTTACCAAATGGGGCTTAACTGATTTCATCGATGAAACACAGCTACCTAATCAAACCTATCATGGTGGACTTGGTTTTTTCACCTATAACGGTATTTGTAAGGCATCATATCAAGCGATAAAGCTTCTTTCTAAGCTTAGCAATAATAGGCTTGAACAAGGAAATGGTTATTATATAACTAAAAATAATGAAAGCATTCAAATAATTTTATATAATTATGAGCATTATAATGATTTATATGCTGATGGTGAATATTTTACATTACAAGCTCATTCCCGTTATGAACCATTTCAATTAAAACAAATTAATAATTATAAATTTACATTTAATAATTTGAATTTTGATTATGCTAAAATAAAAATAACTAGAATCACAAAGGAAAGTGGTTCTAGCTATGATATAAATGAAGCAATGACAAATATTGAATTTGAAAACATTGATGAAACAATGGATTTAAAAAAATTATCAACTGCTAAATATGAATTATTTAGTAAGAATATCCTAAATAATTCTTTAGATTTATCTATTTCGCTAAGAAGTCTTGAAACAAAGCTAATTGAAATTAAGCTGTTAAAAAACACATTTAAGGATATATAAAACAAAAGGCAACCACGAGGGTTGCCTTTTGCTTAAATTGGGAGAGTTAGTTTTCTTATGAAAAAAGTAATTTATCATCTTTGTTTGACAATTACTGTCTTTTAAAGACACCTATATAATACCTAAAAATTGTGTTATGCTTATCAAATAATTGTGTGAAATTATGTGATAGTCTATTTTAATAAACTATTTAATACTAAATCAAGCTGATTTTCAATTTTTGAATACTTCTTATTATGTTCCTTAATAATTTTTCCTTTATAAATAACTAGCTTAGGATTTCTTAATACTTTTAAATCATTTAAAGGATTTTGATCAATAATTAATAAATCCGCACTTTTCCCAACACTTATACTTCCTGTATCATTTAAAACTCCAGCAATTTTCGCATTAACAAAAGTTGCTGTATGAATTGCATATTTATTTGTAACATTTGCATATTTTTTAAAATAACAAAGCTCACGCCACATATCATAATGAGTTACAAGTGGACAGCCTGTATCGGTACCAAGTCCTACAGCTATTTTGTTTTCCAAGCATTTATTAGTAAATTCAACCATTCCATCTAATAATACCTTACTATTATAGCTAACATCTTCACTATAGCCTAATGAGGCTGGATTTAAAAAGCTTAGAGGAATTGCTGGAGAAAAGGTTGCAACATAAGCTTTATTTTCATTCTTTAGTTTTAAAATAATAGGATTATCAACAGGTGCTCCATGCTCAATTGTATCAACACCATTTTCAATTGCGACTTTAACTCCTTCACTACCCTCAACATGAGCTGCTACCCTTAAACCTTCCTTATGGGCCTCATCACATAAGCATTTAACCATATCAGCAGGCATTTTTAATAGACCAATTTTTCCACGTTCCTTCGAATCAAGAATTCCACCAGTGATCATAAGCTTTATTAAATCAACATTTTCAGCCTTTAAAGCCTTAATCATTTGAATTCCTTCTTCATTATTTAAGATAGCCTTGGCAACAGTTCCATCCATATGTCCATTAACAACACCTATTGCCGTATTAGAGGCCAAAATTCTTGGACCTATTTTCTTACCAGCATTAATTTTATCTCTTAGAATAGTATCAAAGTCAGCAATACCACCAACTGTTCTTATTGTAGTAACACCAGATTTAAGTTCCATTTTTGCATATTTTGCACATAAATTTATTCCTATTCCTCGCATTAAGCTATTTGAGGTAATTTTCTTAATTAATTTTTTCTTTTCAGCAACGGGAGTTTTGCTAATTTTTCCACTTGCAGGTAAATGAACATGAAGGTTTATTAAGCCTGGAATAGCATATTTTCCTTTCATATCAATCGTTTTAACATTTTTATTAGTAATTTTACCAATTTCTTTAATTATCCCATTTTCAATATAAATATCACAATTTACAATATCACTTGATGCCTCACCATCATAAATATTTATATTTTTTAACAAATATGTATTCATAATATTCTCCTTTTCTATTTTTAATCAATTATACCATAAAAAAGAAAAAAGAGCTCATAAAAGCTCTCTTCTTTAAAATTAATTTTCGTACATATCCTCGAAGTCATCCATAAGGTTATTATATTTATCCTCATCGAAATCATCTTCATTGTAACGATCTAATGGTTCACCATCATCATCAGTTTCAAGGTCTAAATCCTCATCATCGTCACTTGAGTAATCCTCATCATCTTCGTCTTCCTCATCTGACTCTTCATCATCATTTTCCTCGTCGTCTTCTTCGTCAAAGTCATCCTCATCAAAGTCGAAGTCATCTTCATCTTCAACAAGATCCTCTTTAGAATTGAAGGCAGCTCCATCCTTATCCCATTCCTCTAATGGTTCACGATCCTTTAAATCCCATTCTTCGTTACCCATATAAACAAACTTTGCGCTTGTTGTTATGTCTATATATAATTGTGTAGCATAACTATTATCCTCATCATCAAGGCCTTTCATTTCTAAAACCTCACTAATAAGCTTACGAATATTTTGCTTAGTATGCTTTTGATTCATTAATAAGATTGCTACTTCAAGTAATGATGCTTGCGAAATATTGTTTTCCATTAAAATTCCTCCACTCGACTCTTATCTATTTTACCTAAAAATCATCTATAATTCAAGCATTTTATTTAATTATAAGCCATATTTTTACATTAGAAGCGTTTTTTTTGTCAAAAATAGTCTCATAGCTTATAAATATTTTATTTTTTGTAATATTTAGTTCCTTCGTATGTATAAGAAATTCTGATGAACCATATTTTGTTTCATATAAGGCTTTAGTTTCTTTTTCTGGTTCGAACAAAAAATTAGAGGAGATTTCTCCATCTCTAATTATTCTAATTGTCTCATCGCCAATAAAAACATTAACTAAATTTTTATTTTCATCTAGGCATTCATAAAAGGATAAAACATTATCATTAAAGCTTGCTTCTGATTTATATTGTACTAATTGTCCATCAATTTCCGAAAAGAAATGTACCTCCATAATATCCACCTACAATATCAAAATTATTAAAAGTAACAATAACCCCGGAATATGAAAAAAGCCAATTAAAAATACACTAACAGCATTAAATGGTAAATGGAAATTAAACCATTGACCAATAAAATTTAAGGCTATTACTACACTTATTCCTATTAAAATAGATTTTAAGCAATATTTTAAAAACTTTAGCATTTATTTTCACCAAAAAATTATATGCTAAAATCTAATATATTATTATTCGTATTTTTTTCTTCCCTCAAGAGCCTTTAAAATGGTCATTTCATCAGCATAAGCTAAATCACCACCAACAGGTAAACCATGAGCAATTCTCGTGATATTAATATCATAATCACTTAATAATGCTTTTATGTATCTAGCTGTTGTTTCACCCTCTAGGGTCGCATTTGTTGCTAAAATTATTTCATTAACCTCGTTATTTTTTACTTTTTCAATTAATGAAGAAATATTTAAATCATCAATACCAATTCCCTTAGCAAAGCTTATTGCTCCACCAAGAACATGATAGATTCCCCTATACTCATTGATGTTTTCCATAACAAACAAATCCTTAATAGTTTCTACAACCATCACAACATTTTTATCTCTTTCTGGATCACTACAAATTGAACATATTTCGCCTTCACAAATATTTCCACATGATTTACATACACCAATCGATTTAACATCAACAACTGCCTGAGCTAATTTTTCACATTCCTCCTTACTAAATTTTTGAAAAATGTGAATTGCATATCTTTCAGCTGTTTTTTTTCCAACTGAAGGAAGCCTTGATAATTCATCAATTAGTGTTAACAAAGGCTTTGGATATTTCATTTTAGAATAGTCCTGGCATACCGCCGGCAAAAGGTCCCATAATTTCAGCAGTCTTTTGATCTATTTTATTGTTAGCATCATTTATTGCAGCTACAATAGAGTCACAAATCATTTCAATATCATCCTTTGATTCGAAAGCATCAGGATCAACCTTGATATTAACTACACTGTGGTCTCCTTTAACATCAACACTTACCATACCACCACCAGCAGTACCAGTAAATACAGTCTCCATTAATTCATTTTGCTTTTGCATCATTTCCTTTTGCATCTTCTTAAGACGCATCATTGCTTGTTGATTCATTTTTATTATCTCCTTTATTTTTTTATATAATTTTTACTAAATCTTTATCAAACAGCTCATAAGCTAAATCAAGTTCAGGATTTCCTTGCTCTTTTGGCTTTATATGATTCTTTACAGGGATTCTAACATATTCAAGCTTTGGCTTAGTTACGCCATTTTTATATTTTTCCATAAAATCATTTATAATGGTATTCCAAATAGCCTGAGGTATTGCAATATAGTCCTCAATAATATTTTGTTCCTTGTTAATCTTATTCATTATATTGACAAAGCTTTCATATCTCATAACTCTATTACATAAGCCTTCATCCTTAAGAACAACTAATACATTCTTACTTGATGCTGCAACAATCTTTCCCTGACATAGCATATTTAGGGCAATATCAGATGTATATTTCCTTTGAAGGCTATTAAAATAATCTATTAAAAATTCCTTTTTAGTCTTATTAGGATTATTTAAGATATTCTCTATTTGTTCAATTTGAACTTCTTCACTTTGATTTTCTATAGCCTTAGGAACAATTACCTCTTCGGGCTTTGTTATGGATTCCTTAACCTCGCCTGGATTATATGTTGTTTTAGGCTTAATGACATCTTTAGTTTGAGGAGCTTGAACCTCTTTTACAATAAGCTGTGGAGTTTGATTCATCGCGTCACACATTTTTAATAAAGCAACCTCAATATATGGACGCTTTTGATTGGTATAGCGAATATTATTTTGAAGCTCATTTAAAATGTCTAAATAGGAATAAATTAAGCTAGAACTAATTTTACCTGCAAGCTCGATAAATTTTGGAGTCTGGTAAATACTTTTTAAAGATGTAAGAGAATTATTTTTATAAAGTAATGTATCTCTTAAAAACAATATTAAATCATTAACTAACCTTGGTATTTCCTTACCATCAGCTAAAATATCATTTAAAAGCTTTAAAATGGTTCCACCATTTTTTAAATAAGCACTATTTATTATTTCTAATAAAAGCTCACTACTTACATTGCCACTTACAGCCAAAACATCATTTATATCAACTATATCATCTGTTGAATAGGATATACAGGCATCAAGTAAGCTTAAGGCATCTCTCATTCCACCCTCAGCACTTTGAGCAATTAAACCAAGAGCTTCCTCAGTAGCATTTATTTTTTCTGACTCACAAACAACCCTTAATCTATTAAAAATTTCATTATCA
This sequence comes from uncultured Mollicutes bacterium, assembly GCA_937905855.1. GTDB lineage: Bacteria > Bacillota_I > Bacilli_A > Acholeplasmatales > Anaeroplasmataceae > CAKQDS01. The sequence continues at coordinate 469 of CALCWU010000090.1, read as the reverse complement.
GTAATTGCTTGAAAATCAAACCTTTGACAGCGTGATAAAATCGTTGCTGGAAGCTTATATGGTTCAGTTGTAGCTAGAATAAAAATAACATGCTTTGGAGGCTCCTCTAGTGTTTTTAGTAAAGCATTGAAGGCGGCATTAGAAAGCATATGAACCTCATCAATAATATAAACCTTATACCTTGCTACACTAGGCATAAATTTAACACTATCGCGAATTACTCTAATGTCATCAGCACCATTATTAGAAGCAGCATCTAGCTCAACAACATCGGGAATTGTTCCTTTAGTTATACCTTCACATAAAAAGCAGGTTCCGCAAGGCTCAATAGTTGGACCAAATTCACAGTTTAATGCCTTAGCCAATATTTTAGCAATAGTCGTTTTACCTGTACCTCTTGGACCACTAAATAAATATGCATGAGCAACCTTATTTAATCTAATTGCATTTTGTAGCGTAGTAACAATAT
>CALCWU010000089.1 GCA_937905855.1 uncultured Mollicutes bacterium | reverse complement strand
CATATGAATTAATTAGAGTTGAGATTAGAGGGGCCGTAATAAAGCATGGTGTTTATAATGTTTATAATAATTGTTATTTAAATGATGTAATTGAAATTGCAATTTTGGATAATGATGCTGATATATCTAATATTAATTTAGCAAAAAGACTTAAGGATGGTGATTATATTTATATTCCTTATAAAGAAAAAAGCAGTGGTACAATTAGCAGCAATTTTATATCGTTTATTCCAAGTAGTTCAAATGTTCAAGAAAATAACAAGATTAATATTAATAAGGCAACCCTTGAGGAACTACAAACACTAAGTGGTATCGGTCCAAGCAAGGCCAAAAAAATCATCGATTATATTGCAACAGGTAAAAAAATTACAAGCTATGAGGAGCTTGTAAAAATTGTTGGAGGATTAAAGGATAGTGAGCTTGAGCAAATTAAACAAAATACAGTTTTGGAATAGACTTCATTTATATGCAATCCTATTAGCTCTTATTATATTTTCCTTAAGCTATAAAATTGGTATAATTATAGTTATTTTGTATCTTTTATTTTTGCATAAAAGAGAAATATTAAGTAAAGAATTAATTTATTTTTTATTAATATCTTTATTATTTAATCTTATAAGAATTAATCATTTTTCAAGCTTTAAGGAAGGAAATATTAATGAAAATCTAATTGTTTATGACATAAAAGAAAAAAATGATTATTTTAATATCACATTTAAGTATAAAAATGAGAAAATAATCTATACAGCATCAAGCTTTGATTATAATGTTGGTGATTATTTAAATGTTAGTGGAACCTTATCTTTACCAAAAGAAAAGAGATTTAAAAATGATTTTGATTATCAAATGTATTTAAAATCAAAGCATATTAGCTATGTTCTTAAAAATCCGACATTTACCTATTTAGGTAGTAGATTTTGTTTAAATAAATATCGTTATAAGCTGAAGAGTATAATTGATGATAGCTATTCAAATATCGAAGCAAGTTATCTTAATAATCTAGTTTTAGGAATACATGATGATGAATTGAATAATAGCTATGATAATTTAAATTTGAATTATTTATTTTCAGTATCTGGAGCCTATGGCTTATGCTTTTACTTGATTTTATTTAAGATTTTATTTAATATAAGTAAAAATTATGAAAAAAGTGAAAATATTGCTTTAGGAGTTACATGGGGATATGGAATATTAATTATTATGCCTACTTCATTTTTTAAGATGCTTTTATTTTTAACACTAAAGCTAATTAATGAAAGAAGAAATTTAAAATTTACAAATTTGGATTTATTAAGCATTTGTTTTATGACATTTTTAGTGGTAAATCCTTATTATTTATTTAATTTAGGGTTCATATTTACTTATTTAATTACATTTTTTTATCTTGTCTACGATATTAAAGATAAAAAAGGTATTCTTGATTTTAAAAGAGGCGTATATACATCATTAGTGGGATTTCCCTTAATTATAAATCAAACGGGATTTTTTAATGCTTTAAGTCTATTATTGGCGCCAATAATCTTTTATTTATTTAAAATAATTATCTATCCAATTTGTTTATTCAGCGTTTTGTTTAGAAAAGTAGATTTAACTAGCTTTTTTAGTTTTATTAATAAAATTAATGCATTCTTTAATAGTAAAGCATTAATCATACATTTTCCCAAATTTAGTCTTTTAACAGCAATTATTTATTATATTCTTTTAGTTATCATTTTAATAAGACAAATGAACAATAAAAAATATAACTTTAATATTATCATATTTATTTTATTTTTATTAATTTGCAAATTTAATATATTATTTGCACCATATGGTGAAGTAACATTTTTAGATGTTGGACAGGCTGATTCTATATATATTCATAATAAGGGCTATAAGGAAATTGTTTTAATCGATACTGTTAAAGAAAATGAAGAATATTTGAAATCCAAAGGAATTGACAGTATTAATACCATATTTATTACTCATTCTGATGATGATCACTTTAATAATATTATTACGCTTTGTGAAAAATATAAGGTTAGAAGGATTGTGCTAAGCTATTATGATGAAGATATTAAAAAGCTTAATTTAGAGCAATATGCAGATGAGGTAAAATATGCAAGGGCTGGTGATAATATTAAAGCATTAGGAATTGAATTTATGATCTTAACACCTTTTAAGGCTAGTGATGTTAAAAACGAAATTAGTATGTCAATATATGCCAAAATAGGTGGACTAAAATATTTATTTGCTGCTGATATAACAATAAAAGAAGAAAATGAGATAATGACTAATTATCAAAATCTTGAAATAGATGTACTTAAGGTTGCTCACCATGGCTCTAAAACCTCGAGCTCAACAAAATTTATTAATTTTCTTAAGCCTAAATATGCAATTATAAGTGTAGGAGAAAATAATATTTACAAGCTGCCAAATGAAGAGGTAATTAATAATTTAAAAGAATCTAAGGTATATTTAACAAGCATTAATAAAAATATTAGCTTTTATTTTTATAATAGCAAATGCTTTATTAAATGCTTTAAAAAAACATAAATTTGCTGTATAATGAAAGTAGGAGGCATTTATTATGAGTAATGTATATTTTATATATGGTGATGATGAATATGCCATACAAAAGCAAATAAATACAATTGTAGCTAAGATAGATGCATCCTATGATGAGATTAAGCTAGATATGGATGATAATAATATTGGCGATTTAATTGAAGAATTAAGAACTATTCCTTTTTTATCCGAAAAAAAAGTTATTTATGTTACCAATATTTCAAGTATTGATGATAAGTCAGATTATTATGATGATTTTTTAAATGCTATAAATACCTTTAATGATACTAATATTGCAATATTTTTAGCTGATGCTAAATTAAAAAGCGATTCAACAATTTTTAAGGATCTAAAAAAATATGCTGTTTGCTATTCATTTACAAACAATGGCACTTCCTTAGAGGAATTGTTGCAAGAAATATTAAAGGATAATGATTTCCAAATGGCTAAGGATGCTAAGGATGAGCTTATATCTAGAGTTGATAATGCTAAGGAACTAATATCTGAGCTTGATAAGCTATTAATGTATAAATATGAAGAAAAGCAGATTAACAAAAATGATGTAACATTACTTGTTAGTAAGAATCTAGATTTAAATGTTTTTGATTTAGTAACAGCTGTTGTTGAAAAAAATAAAAAAAAGGCAATTGAAATCTATAATGATTTGCAGGTTGCCAATGTATCAGCTACTTATTTACTCGGACTTTTATTAAGTAAGTTTCAAGAAATTTTTGATGTAAAGGTATTGATTCAAGGTGGCTATTCTCAGGATTTAATTGCTTCAATCTTTAAGGTGAAAAGTGGAAGAGCCTATTATATGATGAAAAATGCCAATATGCTTAATATGAATCTTGTTAAACAAAAGCTAGAAGAGTTAACTAAGCTTGAATATGATATTAAAAGTGGACGTCAGGAGCAAAGCTTAGGTTTGGAATTATTTATTTTAAAATAGTCTATAAAAGCAAAAAAAACACCTTTTGGTGTTTTTTTGCTTTTTAACTAGATTTCATTAACCATACCAGCTAAAGAAGCTTTATGTCTAGCAACATAATTCTTATGAACGATTCCTTTAGCTAAAGCCTTATCTAACTTCTTATATGCATTGTTTAATGCAACAGTTGCAGCTTCCTTATCCTTTGCATCACATGCAACGATAACAGACTTAATAGCAGTTTTTAATGAAGACTTGAAAGACATGTTGCGGATTCTAGCTTTTTCATTTGTTTTAACACGCTTAATTTGTTGTTTGATGTTTGCCATAATTTCACCTCCGACACTTCACATACATAACAATTATATCAAAAGCTCTTTATTTTTTCAAGATAATTTTTTTCTAATAAGTATGTTTTTTGTAATTTTAGACAAAATATTTATGATAGGAGTGAATATTTATGGAAAGTAAAAGCGATTTAATTGATGAAGAGGTTGGAAAAGAATTAATAAAGACAAAGCTGGATGATGAAGACCTAGATATTAATGTGATTGATTTGAATGAAATTGAAGCGAAAAAAATCAATAAAGAGCCTGGCTTATATCAAACAATTAATATTAAATATTTAGATTATGAAAATATTGATTTAATAGAAAAAATAACAAATAATTTAGCAGTTTTAATAAAAAATGTAATTTCCTATTTAAAGCTTAAAGAGCATAAAAAAATCTTTATTGTAGGACTAGGTAATAAACAAGTAACACCAGATGCAATAGGTCCTAGAGTAATTGAAAATCTAATAATTACTAATCATTTAGATAATTCTGATGTTAAAATTGCTTGCCTTGCTCCTGGAGTAATGGGTCAAACAGGATTAGAAACCGCTATGATTACTAAATCTATTGTTTCATATTATAAACCAGATTTAGTTATAGCTATTGATGCCCTTGCAACTAAGAATACCAAAAGATTATTTAGAAGCATTCAGCTTGCAACCTCTGGTATTGCACCTGGAAGTGGAGTATTAAATAAAAGAAAGGAAATATCTAACAAAACCTTAGGAGTAGATGTTTTGGCAATTGGGGTACCAAGTGTTTGTGATATATATAGTATTTTAAATGACTATGATATTGATGAAAATAAACTAGAGGATAATTTATTCTTAACGACAAAGGATGTTGATGAAGCAATAGATATTTTAAGCATTATTATAGCTAAAGCAATAAATATTGCTCTTTTAAATATTGAAATTCAACAAGATTTTTAATTGAATTATGTATAATTACAAATGGTGAAAATTATGAAAAATAAAAAAATCTTGTTTATCATTATTTCTTTATTTGTAATGGGAATATTAATTGGTAGCTTATTTTCTAATGGTGAGGTAGAAATAAGTAGTGATAGTGCTTTTTATATTGAAGATAAAAGAAATTTGTTTGTAGTTATTGCAAAATTCTTTGATAATATTGTATATAGTGTTATAAATCTTGTATTTGAAGGCTTAAAAAAGGTATTAGAGGCTATTTTTGGGATTTAAACTAGTATTTTATTAGGAAATGTGCTATAATTATAGCAATATTTATGGAGGATTTTATCTATGACATTACCTAATAAACTAACATTTTTAAGAATTTTAATTATTCCCGTTATGGTAGTTATTTATTGTATTCCTTATTTAAGAAATAATGCAATTTTTCTAAATATGAGTTATGCTAATTTTATTAACCTACTTTTATTTATGATTGCCTCATTTACTGATTTTCTAGATGGTCATATCGCTAGAAAATATAATTTAATTACAACATTTGGTAAATTTGCTGATCCACTAGCTGATAAGATGCTTGTTTTTACAGCTATGTCAATGTTTGTAGCAACTGGCTATGTTTTACCAGTTTGGGTTTTTGTAATTATTTTAGTAAGAGAATTTATGGTTTCAGGAATTAGAATGGTTGCTGTAGAAAATGGTAAGGTTATTGCTGCATCTAAGCTTGGAAAAATTAAAACATTTACAACTATGATAGCTTTAATTATTATGTTTTGGTATCAAACAAGTGATGTTGTATTATTAATCGGTCAAATTGGTATGTATGTCGCTTGTTTATTTACGGTTATTTCAGGAATTGATTATTTTTGGAAAAATCGCGAAATTATTTTAGAATCAATCTAGTAAAATGAATTATTTTGCTGTTATATGTAATATGGAGGTATAAAAAATGGACGATAGAGAGCAAGCCCTTGAGGCAGCATTAAAACAAATTGAAAAGGAATTTGGTAAAGGATCTGTTATGAAGCTTGGTGATCAAGCAGATCAAAAAATCGAATCAATTTCTTCAGGATCAATTTCTTTGGATAAAGCCCTTGGTATTGGTGGCTATCCTAAGGGAAGAATAATTGAAATCTTTGGACCAGAATCATCAGGAAAAACTACATTTGCACTTCATGCAATTGCTAATGCGCAAAAGGCTGGTGGCTTTGCAGCATTTATTGATGCCGAGCATGCCCTAGACCCAGTATATGCTAAAAATTTAGGTGTAGATATTGAAAATCTAGTATTATCTCAACCAGATAATGGTGAACAAGCCCTAGAAATTGCTGAAGCTTTAATAAAAAGTGGAAGTGTTGACATTATTGTTGTCGATTCAGTTGCCGCTTTAGTTCCTGAAGCTGAATTAAATGGCGATATGGGAGATTCACATGTTGGTCTTCATGCGAGATTAATGTCACAGGCTATGCGTAAGCTTGCTGGTATTATTAGTAAAACAAATTGTGTTGCTATTTTCATTAACCAAATAAGAGAAAAGGTTGGAGTAATGTTTGGTAATCCTGAAACAACAACTGGTGGTAGAGCCTTGAAATTTTATGCGTCAGTTAGATTAGATATCAGACGTGGTGAGCAAATTAAGGATGGTACTAATGTTGTTGGTAATCGTACAACAATAAAGGTTGTTAAAAATAAGGTTGCCCCACCATTTAAAACTGCTGAGGTTGATATTATCTATGGTGAAGGCATTTCTCATGAAGGAGAGCTTGTTGATTTAGCTGTTAAATATGATATTATTGAAAAGAGTGGATCTTGGTTTTCCTATAATGGCAACAAGATTGGTCAGGGTCGTGAAAATGCTAAGCAATATTTAAAGAATAATAAGGATGTTGCTTTAGAAATTGAAGAAAAGATTAGAAGTGTTAATTAGGATTTCTTTTGAGGAAATCCTTTTTTTCTTGATATTAGCCAAAATATGCGGTAAAATAAAAGAAGCGGTAGATACGTTTAAATTTAAATATTTTTTTGGAAAGGACTAGTATTTTAGGATACTAGAGTAAGAAAATGAGCATTAAAAATAGAAGCTGTGGTATTTTACTTCATATTACAAGCCTACCTTCAAGCTATGGTGTTGGTACACTTGGCAAGGCAGCATATGATTTTTTAGATTGGATGCACAAGGCAAATTTAAAAATATGGCAGGTTTTACCACTTGTTCCTACAGGCTATGGTGATTCTCCTTATCAATCTGTATCATCTTCAGCCTATAATTATTATTTGATTGATTTAGATATTTTAAGAGAAAAGAAGCTTTTAAAGCTTAGTGAATATAAGGATGTATTATTCTCATATGATAAAAAGCATGTTGATTATGAGCTTCTTTTTAAAAACAAAATTCCAGTTTTAAAAATTGCATTTAAAAGATTTGATAAGAATGATGTTAGCTTTAAAGAATTTTGTAAAAAACAAAGCGTTATTGATTTTGCCCTTTTTATGACAATTAAGGAGCTACATAATTATGAAGCCTTTGATAAATGGGATTCTAAATATTATAATTATTCTAAAGCTTTAGAGCGTGAGGTTATTAAAAATTATAATGACGAATATTTGTTTTGGGCGTGGACTCAATTTGAATTTTTAGAGGAATGGAACAATCTTCATAATTATGCTAAAGGCTTAGGTATTAGTATAATGGGAGATATGCCTCTTTATGTATCATATGATAGCGTTGAGGTTTGGAAATATAGTGAGCTTTTCATTTTAAATCCTGATAAAACTAGAAAGCTTGTTGCTGGATGCCCACCAGATGCCTTTAGTGATGATGGTCAATTGTGGGGAAATCCTGTTTATGATTACGATTATATGAAAAAGGATAATTATAAATGGTGGACTAAAAGAATCAAGGAAGCATTTACTTTATATGATATTTTAAGAATAGATCATTTTAGAGGCTTTGATAGGTTTTATGCAATTGATGCAAACAAAACCACGGCCAAGGAAGGCGAGTGGCTAATAGGACCACAAAGTGAATTATTTAAGGGGAAGCTTAAACTAAATATTGTTGCTGAGGATTTAGGCATAATTGATGATGGAGTAAGAAAACTTTTAAGTGATACTAAATATCCTGGAATGAAGGTTTTAGAGTTCGCCTTTGATGGAAATCCTTATAATGATCATTTACCATCAAATTTTGGCAAAAATGTGGTTGTTTACACAGGAACTCATGATAATATGCCATTTAGACAATATTTAGAAGGGCTTGATAATGATTCTAAGGAAAGATTAATTACCTCATTAAAAAATGAATGTAATAATTTAAATATTAAGATGAATAAAAAAAGTAATGAAGCAATTTGTAGCTATGTAGTAGAGCTTGCCTTTGCTAGTATTGCTACTACAGCAATAATTCCTATGCAGGATTTCTTGGCTGATGGAATGGGAACAAGAATGAATTTTCCCTCAACAGTATCAAAGGATAATTGGAGCTATCGCATTTCTAAAGCAAGCTTAAGCGATAAGCTAGCTTCAAGAATTAAGGAATTAGCATTCAAATATAAGAGATAAGGCTTTTGAGCCTTATTTTTTTAACATAAAAGATGGTATTTTTGAATAAATATAAATATATGGTGGGATATATTTATGTATATGATGGATAAGGATGAAGTACTAAAGAAGTATAATTCAAGAGTATCTGGCCTCAATGATAATGAGGTTTTAATAAATCAAAAGAAATATGGCAAAAATATAATAACTAAAAAGAAGAATAAATCAATTTTAAAAACAATCTTTTTAAGCCTTAGTGAGCCGATGATGCTAATATTATTAATAGCCTGTTTATTTACCTTTATAATTGCCTTAATTGATTATTATAGATATAGAATTTGGGATTTGAAGGAAACCATAGGCATTTTAATGGCAATATTATTAAGTACATCTATTAATCTATGGATGGAAATAAAGACAAGGAATGCTTATAAGAATTTAAAGAAAATTGATTCTAGTGGTACGACCTTTGTTATGAGAGATAATAAAATTCATAAAGTCTCTAGTGATGATGTAGTTGTTGGCGACATAATTTTATTTAATACTGGTGATAAAATTCCCGCTGATTGTAGAATTATTGAAAGTAACTTTTTAGAGATAAATGAAGCCTCACTTACGGGAGAAGGCAATTCTGTTTTTAAAGTCGCAAATAGTCTTGATAAGAAGGTTAGTCTTGCAGAACGTAAAAATATGGCTTATTTTGGAACCTATGTAGTTGGTGGTAGTGGTAAAGGTGTTGTATGTGCTACAGGAGATAATACGGAACTTGGAAAAATTGCTCTAAATTTAAGTGAAGATAAAAAAGAATTGACTCCATTAGAGGAGAATTTAAACAAATTAACTAAAAAATTAGTAATATTTGGCGTTTTTGTTGCAATTATTATGTTTTTCTTACAGCTTATTAATTTGATTATTAATAATAAATATTCCTCTACAATGCTAAATGATTTATTTTTAACATCAATCATTTATATAGTTAGTGCACTTCCTGAGGGTCTACCAAGTATTGTTGCTATAAGCCTGGCTTTAAATGTTTTAAAGATGAGTAAGCAGAATGCTTTAGTAAGACAGATGAAGATAATAGAAACAGTTGGGAGAATAAATGTAATATGTAGTGATAAAACGGGTACTCTAACTAAAGGAAATATGACGGTTACCAATGTCTATGAAAATGATAATTTTGTTAATAAAATTAATTCAAATGATCTTATAAATAATATTTTATATAATAATAGCCTTAAAATTGTTGAGGAAAAGCCTATTGGTAATTTAACAGAGGTGGCATTATATAATTATTTAAATCTTAAAAAAGAAATTAAAGATATTAAAATAATTGAACCCTTTTCATCACAAAAGAAATATATGGTTACAGCTATAAACAATAAATATTATATTAAAGGTGCCCCAGAAATTGTAATTGATAAAACAAGACTTGATAATTACCAAAAAAAGAAGATAATGGATAAAATTCAAAGCTTACAAAATGATGGTAAAAGAGCCATTTTATTTGCAAGTAAAAAATCTAATGAGGGAATGTATCATTTTGATGGCTTTATTGCCTTAAATGATGAAATTAGAGATGAAGTATATGAGGCCATAAATGATGCCAAAGATGCAGCAATTGATGTTATAATGATTACAGGTGATGGTAAAAATACGGCTTTAAATATTTCTAGAAAATTAAAGATTGTAAAAGATGAATCAGAGGCTTATTCTGGTATTGATATTGAAGAAATGTCCCCAGCAGTGTTAAAAAAGGAAATTCCCAAGATAAAATGTATTTATCGAGCAACACCGAACACTAAAAGAATTGTTATTAAGGCCTTAAAGGAACAAAATATGGTTGTAGCAATGACTGGGGACGGAATAAATGATGCTCTCGCTTTAAAGGAAGCCGATGTTGGGATTGCAATGGGAATAAATGGAACAAGTGTTTGTAAGGATGCATCAGATATTGTTTTATTAAATGATAGTTTTAAAACTATTATTAATGCGATTGGCTTTGGTAGAAATATCTTAGATAATTTTAAAAGATTCATTATATTTCAATTAACTGTAAATATCTCCTTAATTATTCTTATTATGGGCTATATTATAATGGGTAAAAATATTCCTTTTAATGCCTTGGAGCTTTTGTGGATAAATGTTATTATGGATGGTCCTCCAGCAATAGCCTTAGGTAGCGAAAGCATAAACAATTATAAGCTTAAAAAGGTAGCATTTAAAAGAAATCATCCTTTAATTTCCTTAAGAATGATTATAAGAATAATCATATCAAGTCTTATAATTGCTTCATTATGCTTATTACAAGCTAATTTTAATTATATTTGCTCAAGTAGTAATGAACAAAAAAGTGTTATCTTTAGCTTATTTGTCTTTTTACAGCTTATAAATATTTATAATATAATTGAAAAGCGTTTAAATTTAAAAAGACATTTTATCTTATATCTAATGATTATTTTAGTTAGCTTCGTTCAAATATTTATAACTAATTATTTTGGTAATGCTTTTAACCTTGTTTCTCTTAATGTTAATATTTGGTTTAAAATCTTAGGAATATGCTTATTTACCTTTTCTATAAATGCCGCAATAAATAAGCTTTTAAGGATCTAGACTTGAATAAAGAAAAATATATGTTAAAATATTAAAAGGTGAATATTGATGAAGAAGAACTTGTTTTATATTTTAGCATATGTATTTTATGGTATAGCCTTAGTTTTAGCAATCATTGCCTTTTTTGAAAGTGGAAATATTCAATTAATTTTAGCACTTGTTTCACTTGGACTTGTAATAATTGGGGCAACATTTAATTATATTGATCGTAGAAAATATAGAATAAACAAGTAATAGGAGTAAAAGATGGAGCATATTAAGGAATTTATTATTTCTTGGTGGAATAATACATTTAATTTTAGTAGCGCTAATGCTATATATAAATCTATAACTAATATAATACTTTTGATTTTTTCATTTTTATTGCTATATAGAACCCTATATACAATAATTGGCTTTTTTATGAGAGGAAAAAAATATGAAAAAGCTCCAATGGATAAAAAGTACGCTTGCGTAATTTCGGCAAGAAATGAAAGTCAGGTTATAGGAAATTTAATAGATAGTATTAAAAGACAATCATATCCTAGTGAGCTTGTTACAATATTTGTTGTAGCTGATAATTGTACTGATAATACTGCAGAGATTTGTAGAAATCTAGGCGCTATTGTTTATGAAAGATTTGATAAAAATCATGTATCGAAGGGCTATGCCTTGAAATTTTTGTTTGATCAAATTGAACGTGATTATGGCATATTATCTAATGATTATTATTTAATATTTGATGCTGATAATTTATTAAAAAAGGATTTTATTGAGCAAATGAACAATGCTTTCTATACAGGCTATGATGCTCTAACCTCATTTAGAAATATTAAAAATTTTGATACAAATATAATTTCGGCAGGCTATGGCTTTCATTTTTATCGTAAGCCTATTGTTGCTAATCGTGCAAGATCAATTCTTGGTGTGTCAACAAATGTTACAGGAACTGGTTATGGTATTAAATCAATCCATTTAACTAAAGGTTGGCATTATACATCATTAACAGAGGATGCAGAATTTTCAGCTGATGCAATTGCCAATAATTTAAAAATTGGTTATTGTGAGGAGGCAGAAATTTATGATGAGCAGCCAACAAGTATGAAGGTTGCCTTTAAACAAAGATTACGTTGGCGTCGTGGTGGTCTTTTAGCCTTTGTTAAACGTGGCCCAAAGCTATTTGTTAATTTTTTCAAAACCGGTCATTTTAGTAGTTATGATATGTATTTTGAATTATTCCCATATGATTTATTTTCTTTTATAATGGCCTTATGTGTTCAGCTATTTGGTATGTTTTATTCCCTTGCGACTACAGGAAGCTATGATTTCTTAATTTTCCTTAAATATCTTGGTGGTGTAATATTAGGAGCATATGTTGGTTCATTTGGTCTGGGAATATTAATATTAATCAAAGAAAGAAAAAAGATGAAATGTAGCTTTTGGCATAAAATCCTTTATTTATTAACATGGCCATGGTTTGATCTTGTATCCATTCCTATTACAATTGTTGCCATCTTTAAGAAGGTTACGTGGAAACCAATTATTCACGATGATAGTACAACAATTGCTGATATTGAAAAGAAGAATTAAAGCACTGAAAATGTGCTTTTTTTGTTAAAAAATGATTTATTTTTAAAATTTTATGTTATAATTGAGTGAAGATATGTTAGTATTAGGGAGGTTAAAGGATGAGACTTTATTCTTGGCTTGATTCATATGATATTTATGATGAAAGTCAAAATGTTAAATATATTGTAAAGGGACAACTTTCTTGGGGACATTGTTTTAATATTTATGATACACTTGGTAATAAACAGGGAACTGTTATAGAGAAAAAGCTAGTGCTATTACCTACATTTGAAATGTATGATTCAAGTGGTTTTGTTGGCTTTATTAGAAAGAAATTTAGTTTGCTTTCAAACAATTATAATATTAATTGCAAGGGCTGGTATGTAAGTGGGGATTTTCTTGGTTGGAGCTACAAAATATTTAACAGCAGTGGTAATCTAGTTGCTGAGGTATATAAAGAATTACATTTAACAGATTATTATGTTATTGATGTAAAAAATGATAATGATGCATTATATGCTTTAATGCTAGTTTTAGCAATTGATGCTGAAAAATGCTCGAGAAGTTAATTAATGTATGAATGAGCTACATTATTTTTTAATAGAATAATGTAGTTTTTATTTTTAAATTATCTATTTATTAAACAAAATTTATATGTTATAATATAGATAACATATTATCTATTTATGCTATAAATAGAATCTAATAGTTAATATTTTATCTATTGCGAGGTATTAATAATGCTTTTCAAAACTACTGAAGAAATTATTTTAGATGTTGCAACACGTTTTAAAAAAATAAGAAAAGTAAAAGGAATTACACAGTTTGATTTATCTAAGATGAGTAATGTTAGTTATGGAACTATTAAAAGATTTGAAACAACGGGAGAAATTTCACTTCACTCTCTAGTAATGCTTTGCCAAGCTTTGGGTATTGAAAATGAAATAACTAAATTATTTGAAACAATACCATTTACAGATATATCTGAGGTGATAAAATATGGAAAATAAAATAGAAGTGTATTATAAAAAGCAATTAGTAGGG
>CALCWU010000088.1 GCA_937905855.1 uncultured Mollicutes bacterium | reverse complement strand
ACTGCAGCAGAAACTACATAAATAAACGGATACAAACAAGCTAATGCAAAAACAGTAAGTAACAAGTATGAAATAATTTTAAAAACTATTTCTGATTTATCTAATCTTTTCACTTCTATCCCTCCTAGAATAATGTTGTATCAGAAACTCTTCTACTTATTGCATTAGCGCCAAGTACTAAGCACATCGCAATTAAAGAGTTCATCAAATCTGCGATAACACCCATTTGAGGTGAAGCCTGTGATTCAAATCCTGCTTGTTTACCACTATATCTATATACAAATGATGAAACTACATCGGCTGTTTCCCATGATGTTTCTCTATACATCAAGATAATCTTTTCATAACCAATGTTTAAGATTTGACCAATACGCATAATCAACATAATTGTTAATGTAGGTGCCATTCCAGGGAATGTAACATAACGAATTTGTTGCATTTTTGAAGCTCCATCAATTCTTGCAGCTTCATAATTAGTTGGTGATATAGCAAGTACAGCAGCAAAATAAACTATTGAACTATATCCAGATCCTTGCCAAATACCTGAAACTTGGTATATTGGTCTAAAGAATCTTGTTGTACCTAAAATATTAGTGTTTAATTCATTTTGTTTTAACCATCCGAACGCCTCAAACATTCTAAAAAGTAATCCAGGTTGATATCCTAATTCACTATTTCCTTCATAACACCATAAAGTTATAAATAATGTAACAACTACAGTTGATAAGAAGTGTGGTAAATAAGTTAAAACTTGAAGTATACTTCTATACCAAGTACATTTAATTTCGCTAAATAATAAAGCAATGAAAATTGGAATAGGGAAACCAAAAATCAATCCATACATACTATTAACAAATGTATTTCTAAATGCTCTCCAAAATTGTCCAGCAAAATTTCCTGTAAAAATTGTTTTCGCCCAATACAATCCATACCATTCGCTTTCAGTTACATCTCCGATTTTTCCTCTATGGAAACCAGAAACAATATTTGCAATAGGTAAATACTTAAAGCAAATCAAGAAAACTAGCATAGGAATTAAAAGGACATAAAGTCTCCAGTCTTTTAATAATTCTTTACCAACACGCTTCCACTTGGTCCTTTCCATTTCTTCTAGGACAGTTTCATCGGCTTGATTAGGATTAAAAGCAGCCATATAATTTTCCTCTCTTTTCTACGAATCTTTTCGTTCTTGTGATTTTTCATCAATCATCTTCATATATTCTTTTTCATATTTAGCATCTTCTTCAGCTTGTTTTTTATTAGCTAACATTTGATCTTTAACATTTACTTCGATTCCCATTTTCAATAAAGCAACACCTATTATAACTGTTACTATCAATCCTGGCAAATCATACAAAAATAAATTAAAGCCAAACGAACTTCCAGCGCTACATAGAAGATAAACTAAAGCAGTAACTAAAATATTAAAAATACAAGAACATAAAGCGACAAGCGCTACCCTACTTGAATCATTCATTACTTTATTTGTTCCATATTTTTTATATATAGGACAAATTAAAGCCATTGAACAATTTCCAACAATCATCGATACAAGCATTACCCAGTCATATGGATTAGTTTTAGAATGAATAAAATATCTTCCACCAATCCATGTTGCTACTGCTAATATCGGTGCTCCTATAATTCCCTTTATTCCCCATCTTGTTAAGCAGGTTAATATTATCAACGCAGACACAATGAATGTTGGCCTTAGACCATTTCCATTGAATAATACTCCCATTGAAAATAATTCGCCTATAATTCCGATTATTATTAAAACAAGTAGATCAATAATTCTAAATTTTTTTAAAGATATAAGTACCACTCCTTAAATTTCATTAGCTACCTCTACCATACAAGTTTTACTAAAAATCGGATTTAATAAATCATTATAGAAACCATTTTGTAGCATATTCTCTATACATAAAAAAGAATTTTGCATAGAGGAATCACTGCGTAGATATCCCTTGCTCTGATTTATAGATATATTTTAACACTAACATTATTTATAGTCAAGAAGTTTATGAAAACTTTTACACTTTTTTTGAAAGCGCTTTTATATGACGTTATTCTATAAATTTATTCAAATTATGATTAATTATGCTATACTTATAATCGGTGATATGTATGAAAATTATATTAGACAATACAGTGAATTTAGCTCCTTATTTAGCAAAAGATTCAATTTATGATGAAATTTACTTAAAATCAGGAGTTTATAAACAAAAATTAACGATATATAAGGATAATTTAACAATAATTGGTGAAGAAAGCACAATAATTACTAACCATGATCATTATTATAAAATATATTCAGATAATAAAGAATACAATACATTTAGAACGTATACATTAAAGGTTATGGCTGATAATGTTAAAATTAAAAATTTAACAATTGAAAATTCTTGTGTTCCTTCTTCTAAATATGGACAATCAGTTGCTCTACATGTTATGGGAAATAATTTTGTATGCGAAAACTCAATAATTAAAGGAGCTCAAGATACACTATTTACTGGACCACTACCTAAAAACCTTTTAATTAGATATAAAGATTTTTTACCAGATGTTGAATTAGCCGGTAAAGCTTCTAAACAGCAATATCTAAATTGTACTATTTATGGCGATGTCGATTTTATAT
The DNA here is from genome assembly GCA_937905855.1 of uncultured Mollicutes bacterium. Lineage (GTDB taxonomy): Bacteria > Bacillota_I > Bacilli_A > Acholeplasmatales > Anaeroplasmataceae > CAKQDS01. The sequence goes on along the minus strand of CALCWU010000088.1, from coordinate 4,049 downwards.
TTGGTGGGGCAACTGCTTATTTTTATCATTGTAACATTATTTGCATTGGTAAAAAAGGATATGTTTGCGCTCCATCGCATTATGAGGAAACAGAATTTGGTTACTTATTTAATGAATGTAATATCAGCTATGCTGGTACTGATCAAAATCCTAAGTTCTATCTAGCAAGACCTTGGCGTAAATACGCAATTGTCGCATTTATAAATTGTTCTATTGGCAATCACATTGTTGAAGAAGGATTTAATGATTGGAATGACGAATCAAGACAAAAAACTGTTAGATTTTTTGAATTTGATAATAATGTTTCTATAAATAAACGTGTTTCTTATGCTAAAATTTTAAATAAGGATGAAGCTTTAAATTACCTTGACAATTATTTAAAATTTCTTAATAACTAATTTCGACATTATTCGACAATTAGTATAGTTTTTAATCATTCTTTCTATAAAAATAATGTCATTTTTTTAGTTCTTGGTGAAATTTTAATGAAATGTTAAAATAATTTCTTGTAATTTTCCCCTAATAATACTAGAATTTATCTATCTTAGCCAAGTGGGAGGAACATAAAATGGCAAAAATAGTTATCGCAGACGATAATAAAGAACTAGTTTTAATGATTAGTGAATTTTTAAAAATTCAAAACAATTTTGATGTAGTAAAAACCTTTACTTCAGGAAAAGCCTTACTTGAATATTTAAAAAGCAATCAAATTGATATGCTTTTACTAGATATTTTTATGCCTGAAATTGATGGAATTGGGGTACTTGAAGAATTACAAATTAAGAATAAATACCAAAAGCCTAATAAGATTATTATGCTTACAGCATTTAATAATGAGGCATTAATCTCAAAATCAAGTAATCTTGGCGCTGATTATTTTATATTAAAACCAATTGATTTAAATAACCTTCTTTCAATTATGAAATCTCTTTTAAAGCCTGAACAAGCTAAAACTGAAGCTTTCAACCTTAAAGGAGATAAAAAGGAAGAAATTGATTTAGATACAGAAATTACAACACTTCTTCACGAGGTCGGAGTACCAGCCCATATTAAGGGTTATATGTATCTACGTGAAGCCATAACAATGGTTTACTATAATATTGATATTCTTGGTGGTATAACTAAAATTTTATACCCAATGGTTGCAAAAAAATATAAAACAACCTCATCAAGAGTTGAAAGAGCAATTCGTCATTCAATAGAGGTTGCTTGGAATAGAGGAAATATTGATGCTATTTCTCAAATATTCTCATATACAATTTCTTATAATAAAAGTAAACCAACAAATTCAGAGTTTATCGCAATGATTGCTGATAAATTAAGGTTAGCCCATAAAGTCACAAAGGCTGAACAAAGATAGCAATAAAGTCATACTTTCGTATGGCTTTTTTTATTCAACTGTTACACTTTTAGCTAAATTCCTTGGCTGATCAACATTTCTTTTTAATGCTTCACCTAAGAAATTAGCAAATAACTGAAAAAACACAAGATAACTCATATCCATAGCAATTCCATTATCAAAAATTTCAGGTTTAATTACATAAGCATTTCTACTAATTAATTCTTTTGTAACAATTTCGTCTATTGTTATACAAAATGCTTCGTTATCTATAAGAGCAATTGTTCCGTGCTTTAATTCACCACTCGCAATTCCCATTGAATCAAGATATGAAATTTCCCTTATTTTCAATGCGCCTTCTAATGCTAATGGATATAAGCTTTTAGTACCCAAAATAAATATTCTTTTATATTTCAAGGCTTTTAGAGCAATTTTCTTTATTTCATCAACCGATTTAAGCTGTTTTAAAACAGCCATTTTAATATCATTAATATTAATATTATTTTTTTCATCAGCAATAATAATTCCTGTAATAATAGTTGCCATAAATGCTTTGGTTGAGGCAACCGATAATTCAGGATAAGCATTTATATAGCAAACATCTTTTATTTTTCTTGCTAGTGTCGAATTAATAACATTAGTTAATAAAATAGCATTCATTTCCTTTGTATATGCTTTTATCAAATCAGCAGTCTCTCCTGATTGACTTATAAAAACATATAACGCACAAGTATTATCTTTAATGTACAATTCGCTTCCTATAAAAGCATATGATTCTATTTTAAATATTTTATTATAAATATATGCTAAATACATTGCAGCATAATATGAAGATCCACAACCAATAAAATAGATTATCTTACTTTCTTTAATCTTCTTTCTTATATTAAAATCTATTTTATAATTAGAGATTTTATCAATTATCGAAGGCTGTTCAAATATTTCATAAAATAGATTTGTTTTATTTCTTTTATTTAAAATATTGTTTTCGACTTTAAAAAAGCATTTATTTTCTATATCATAAATGTTTTTTATACTAATCTTCTCTTTGTCAAAATAGCCAAAACTTCCATCAGCCAAGCTTAAAGCTTCTCCTCCAGGAAATGCTAGCATATCAGATGATACATAATAATTATTATCATATTTACATATTAAAAGCGGACATTTGTTACACATAAAATAAATTTTATTAGGTTCCTTCTTATTAATAAACAAAATTGCATAATTTCCTTCTAAGATATTAAAAAGTTCTTCCATACTATATTTATCTAATAAATGAGCAACAATTTCTGTGTCAGTTTGACTATATGTATCAATAATACCATTATCTTCTTTTAGTTTTAAATAATTATTTATGATTCCATTATGAACAATAATATAATTCTTATAAATATGAGGATGAGCATTTGTAGTATTTATTGTACCATGTGTTGCCCACCTAGTGTGACCCATCGCAAACGTATATTCTTCAATAGGAACGATTTTTTTCAGACAATTAGTATTACCAACACTTTTATAAATTGCTATATTATCTTTATCTCCATAACAAATCCCACAAGAATCATAGCCTCTATACTCTAATTTCTCTAGTTGTTCCAACAAATAGGATGTATTTTTTTTGCATCCAACATAGCCATATATTCCACACATTTTTATTCACCATTAAAAAATATGCAAAAATGTCAAAAAAAGCACTAAAAAAGGTAACATTATGAACAAAGTTCACAAGTTACCTTTACTTAATAGTTTATTCTGATTTTTTAGTTGTGGTTTTTTTAGGTGCTGCTTTAGTTGCTTTTTTAACAACTGGCTTTTTAGTAGTATTGGTATCAGTTTTTTTAGCGGTAGCCTTTTTAGGTGCTGCAGCCGAATCAGCTGTATTATCCTCAGCAGCGATTGTTGCTTCACTATAGAAAGCTAAAACTGATGAAACAGCAGAAACTACACGAGCTTTAGTATCATATGATTCACCAAGTGCACATACTCTACCAATCTTTGAATAAAGCTTAAATTGATATGTACCACGCTTATCCTTTGAACAATAGAACTTACCAGTTGAAATATTGTCTTTAAAATTTTGAATTCCAGCTAAAGCACCATTACGTGTAGTATAGCCTTCAGTTGATACAAGGATTTCACCATTTGAAGCACGTAATTCCCAAATAAATTCATTATTACTATCTTGACTAATTGTATATTTACCATTAAGTTTATTTTCAATATTAGTAGGTGTTTCAATTAATGTCATAGTAGGATCCATAACCTCAGCAACAACCATATCAACATCAACTGGTTCAGCTGTAACAGCAAATCTCTTAAATGATTCAGAAGCACTAATTGCAGCCTTTTCAGTAGTATAGTTTGCACCAATAACAAGCGTACGGTGATTACGAGCAACCAGCTTAAATTTATACATATCACGTTTGTCTTTTATGATACGAATTGTACCAGTTTCAACATTTCTTCTAACAGCTTCAATTGATTTTAATGCACCATCATGAGTAGTATATAGTTCACTTACAAATAAGATTTCGCCATTTGATGCTTTTAATTGATATTTATAAAATTTATCCTCTGGGAAAACCTCATATTTACCATTATATGTTCTTCCCTTTTTAACAGGTTCCTCATTTTTTTCTTTCATATTTTCCTCAACAACAGGCTCCTCTGCCTTCTCTTCAACAACAGGCTCCTCTGCTTTCTCTTCAAC
>CALCWU010000087.1 GCA_937905855.1 uncultured Mollicutes bacterium | reverse complement strand
TTAAGCATGCTAAGCAAAATGGATTTTCCGTAGTAGTAGAGGTTGGAGGTCATGGCGTTGGTCTTGAACTTCATGAGGATCCTTATGTTTCTCATGTATCTAAGATGAATACAGGAATGGTTTTAATGCCAGGAATGGTATTTACTATTGAACCAATGGTTAATGAGGGAAGACCATATGTATATTTAGATGCTGATAATGGATGGACAATTTATACAGATGATGGCAAATTATCAGCTCAATTTGAGTATACAATTTTAGTTAAAAAAGATGGGTTAGAAATATTAGCTAGTTAATTTAGGAGATTTAAAAATGACAGATTATGAGATATTAGCGGAAAAGATTTTTCCAGATGTTTTACAAAGCGTAGACGATTTGGAAAAAAGATTCCCTAAAAGAAATTTAAAAGATGGAGCTATGGTAACGAGATTTGCTCCAAGCCCTACAGGATTTTTACATACAGGCTCATTATTTACATCACTTGTTTCTTATCGTTTTGCTAAGCAAAGTGACGGTGTTTTTTATATCCGCTTAGAGGATACTGATACTAAACGAGAGGTAAGTGGAAGCGGAACTGAGCTTTTAGAACAATTAAAGGTTTTTGGAATAACTCCAGATGAGGGTTATTTATCTGATGAATCAGAAGTTGGTAATTATGGCCCTTATAAGCAATCAAATCGTGCAGATATTTATAAGGTAGTAATAAAGGATTTGATTAAACGTGGAAGAGCTTATCCTTGCTTTGCTACTCAAGAGGAATTACAAGAAATGCGTGCTAAACAGGAAGCAAATAAGGAAATTCCTGGTTATTATGGTAAGTACGCTATTTATCGTAATACGCCACTTAATGAGCAGCTTGCACTTATCGATTCTGGTAAGCCATATATTATTCGTTTTAAATCAATGGGAAACCATGAAAATAAAATTAAGATTCATGACGAAATTCGTGGTGATTTAGAGCTAACAGAAAATGATCAGGATATTGTTATTTTGAAGAGCGATGGTCTTCCAACTTATCATTTTGCTCATTTAGTTGATGATCATTTTATGCGTACAACTCATATTACTAGAGGTGAGGAGTGGCTATCAAGTTTACCTATCCACTTAGAGCTTTTTGCTTCTATGGGATGGGAGGCACCAAAATATGCTCATTTACCTGTTATAATGAAGCTTGACAATGGCAATCGTCGTAAGCTTTCAAAAAGAAAAGATAACGAAGCTGCTGTTTCATATTTTCTTGAACAAGGTTATCCAAAATATGGCTTCATCGAATATTTATTGACATTAGCTAATAGTAATTATGAGATGTGGCGTGAGCAAAATATGGATAAGGACAAATATGATTTTGTTTTATCATTTGACAAGATGAGCCTTGATGGCGCTTTATTTGATTTTAAAAAGGTTCAAAATATTTCTAAAGAGCTAATGGCTAGAAGAACTACAGAGGAAATTGTAAGCGAGGCATTAGACTGGAGTAGTAAATACTCTAAAGAATTATATGATTTGATTTGTAGTGACAAGGCATATTTCAGTGAAATTATGTCAATTGAACGTAATAAGGATAAGCCAAGAAAGGATTATGAAAAATATAGTGATATATTACCTATAATTAATTTCTTCTATGATAAATATTATAATGAATTAATTAAGCATTTAGAATGGAATGAAGCTATTAGTAAGGATGATATTAAAGCTTTACTTGTTGATTATCGCGATAATATGAATTTAGATTTAGACGAGGAAACTTGGTTTAATGATATTAAAGCTTTAGGAATGCGTCATAATTTCTGCGATAGCGTTAAGATATGGAAGAAGAATAAAGAAGCATATAAGGGCCATGTAGGTGATGTATCAGAAATATTACGTATCGCTATTACTGGTAAAAAGCAAAGTCCAAATCTTTATTATGTTTTAAAAATTCTTGGCAAAGAGCGTTCTGTTGAAAGAATTAATCAGGTTTTAGACTTGATTTAACAAAAAATAATAAAAAAGTTAAAAAAAGACTTGCAATAAGTAGAAAATTTTGATATACTACTTATTGCTATGGTCCCTTAGTGGAACTGGTTAACACGTCGCCCTCTCAAGGCGAAGACTAGGAGTTCGAGCCTCCTAGGGACTACCATAGGATATTCAAGACTGAGTTATTCAGTCTTTTTTTATAAAAAACAGTAACTAAGCTAATAAAAAATGTTGTTAATTATTAAGAAGCAATTTATTTAAAAATGACTCTTATATGTTAATTTATTCTTTTCTAAAATGTCGAAATATGTTATAATATGTCTATAAATATTATTGGAGATGTAAATGATGAGTTTTTATTCAGCGATAATTTTATTAACAGTTTTAGCTATGATTGTTATGCTAATTTCAACTTTTTTAAATTCCTCATTAGCAAAAAGAAATAGATGCAATGCCATTTTATTTTTATGTACAATTATTATTTGCTCAGTATGTGAGTGGGCAGGCGTAATGTTTGATGGAAGAAATGGACTAAGATTTTTCCATATATTTGTTAAATTAGTAGAACTCTCTATTGCTCCTTTTTTAGGTATTTTACCAATATTTGCAGTTGGTGAGCGTAAGGCTAACAAAATTGATTTAGTTATTTTTATAATATTGATATTAAATGTAGCATTGGAGATTATTTCGTCATTCACGGGTTTTATATTTTATGTGGATAGTAATAATGTTTATCATCATAGTAGTGGCTATTTTATTTATTATATGACTTTTTTTGTAGGAATTATTTATTTTAGTGTTAATATCATATTAGCCTCTAAAAATAAAAGAAGAAAATATTCTGTTCCTAATTTACTTGTTGTTTTATTTGTAATTATAAGTGTTATAATTCAGCTTGTAGATAGTTATATAAGAATAGATTGGTTAGCTATTGGAATAGCAGCAATTATGCTTTTTAAATTTAATGGTGATAGAATTAATCAAACTGATGGACTTACGGGATTATTAAATAGATTAGAATATGAGCAGAGAGTTAAAAATGCTTCAAATAAAATTTTGATTATTTATTTTGATATTAATAAGTTCAAAAATATAAATGACCAATATGGACATCTATATGGTGATGAATGCTTAATTAGGGTGGCTAATTGTTTGAAAAAGGCCGCTTATGGAATGTATGGCTATGCATATCGTTTCGGCGGTGATGAGTTTTGCGTAATCCTTAACAAAAAATTTGAACTTGTTGAAGAATTAAATAAGAAATTTTTAGGTTATATTACTGAAGAACAAAATTTAGATTCGAGAATTCCAAATGTAGCTTTCGGATATACAATATTTAATCCAAAAACTGATGATATTTTAGAAGCACTTGAAAGAGCTGATAAGGAAATGTACATAAATAAAAAATAAGATTAAAGTATTTGAACAACTTTAATCTTTTTAATTTATTATAAATTAATAGATAGGAAACGTTAAAGCGAAAATTTGTTTTTCATATTTGTTCGTGTTATAATTAGTTGAGGTATTGGATATGAAGATGAAGTTTAAAATTTTAATTATTGTAGGCTCTATTTTTTTAGTTATATTAATGGCTGCTGGAACCTTTGTTTTAAGTTTGGATGTTAAATCTCGAAGAATAGGTAATTGTAGCTTAGATGTAAAAAATAATCAGGATAAAACAATTTCCTTAAATACGGAATATAGCATCGCAACATATAATATTGGCTTTGGTGCCTATGACCAGGATTTTTCTTTCTTTATGGATGAAGGCTATGATAAGGATGGAAATATTATTAAGGGTAAATATGGTAAGGGTAGATCATATGATGATGTATTAGAAAATACTAATGGCTCAATTGATTTACTAAACAAGATAAATGCTGATTTTATTTTGGCTCAGGAGGTTGATACTAAGTCAACAAGAAGCTATAAAATAAATCAATTAGATTTATTAACCAATAAATTTAATGATTTTGGCTATTCGTATGCAATTAATTTTCATAGTGGTTATTTACCTTATCCATTTCACGATATGCATGGTAAGGTTAATAGTGGGATATTATCATTATCTCGATTTAATATTAATAATGCAAATAGAGTTGAGCTTCCAATAGATTTTTCTTTTCCAACTAAATTTTTTGATTTGGATAGATGCTTAAGTATAACAAGATATAGTATTTTGGAGAGGGAGCTTGTTATTATTAATGCTCATTTATCAGCTTATGATAAGGGTGGTGTTTATCGCAAGGCTCAGCTTGATTTATTAAATGATCTAATTAATAGAGAATATTCGCTTGGTAATTATGTTATAGTTGGTGGCGATTTTAATCATGATTTAGTTAACTCTTATCAAAGAGGACTTTTTAAAACTAATCAAGGACGTCCTGATTGGCTGAAGGATTTTCCAGTAAATGAGTTAAATGATTATTTTAAAATATATGCTTGTGATGATGTTCCAAGCTGTAGAGATGCAGACACACCATATGTTAAGGATGAAACATTCACATCAGTTGTTGATGGCTTTATTGTATCAAAAAATGTTAGTGTTTCTAGTGTTAAAACTATAAATAATGAATTTAAATATTCTGATCATAATCCTGTTGTATTAAAATTTAAATTAGAATAAATCTATTTGTAAAAAAAAGTCTTAAATGATATAATTTAGTTAGTATAATTCGGAAAGGAGATATATTATATGCAGGATAATAAGGATGAATATGTTTGGCATTATACCAAACTTGAGGCATTTTTATCAATTATTAAGAATAAAGAGCTTTGGTTATCTAATTTGAAATATACAAATGATCCACTTGAGGGTGAATTTTCATATGATGAATTTAATAGAATTTTAGCTTTGCTAGCTAAAAAGAAGCCATATAAAAAAATTTATGAAGAATTTTTAAAAATGGATAAAAATATGTTCAAGATTGATTCCAATATTTATTCTATGTCATTTTCTAAAAGAAGTGATAAGATGCAGCATTGGCAGGTATATGGTGATCAATTTCATGGTATTGCCTTTAGAATCAATGTTGGTAAAATAAAGAATAGAATTGCTGAGCTTGGCTTTGTTAACCAATATTTATATTACTTAGAAATGAAATATCAGCAAAAGGATTTAGAGGAATCTGTTGGCAATTATCTTCAAAAGCTTATGAATGAATATCAATCATTTACTTTTGATGGAGTTATTCCTAATATTATAATGTCTACTTACAATATGGCTTTATTACAAAACA
>CALCWU010000086.1 GCA_937905855.1 uncultured Mollicutes bacterium | reverse complement strand
TGTATTAACCTTTTATCCGCATCCATCAATTTATTTAAAGCATTTGGATAATTATCCACTTTTGACACCTATTGAACATAAAATTGACATAATCAAAAAAATGAATGTTGATTATTTAATAATAATGGAATTTAATGAAATGCTAGCGACAATGCCTAAGGAAAAATTTATTTGGCATTTACATAAGCTTAACATCAAATCTATAGTTTGTGGCTATGATTTTACCTTTGGTGATAAGGCTCTTGGAACAATACGTGATTTAGAAAAAGAATTTGAAACCTACGAGGTACCAAAATTTGTTTTAGGATCTGTTAGAGTTTCTTCAACCTATACAAGAGAGCTAGTTAGCTCAGGACGTGTAGACGTTGCGTATAAAATGCTTGGTAGACATTATTCAATAAGGGGAGAAGTAATTCATGGTAATCATTTAGGGACAGCTAATGGCTTTCCTACGGCTAATGTCAATTATGGTATTTATCTATTACCAGAAAATGGTGTATATTATGTAAAGGTTTTGATTGCTGATAAAATTTATGATGGAATGTGCAATATTGGAAATAATCCAACATTCAATTATTCAGAATATAAGCGCTTGGAGGTTAATATTTTTGACTTTAACCAAATGATTTATGGTAACAAAATTGAAGTTTTCTTTTATCAAAAAATTCGAAATGAGAAAAAATATAATTCAAAAGCTGAATTAATCAATCAGTTAACCTTTGATAAAGAAATGTGCAAAAATATTGCTGAAAACTATAAAAATGATATTGAATTATAAAATCAATTATGATATACTTAAAAAGACGGCTTTCTAAGTTGTTCGCTTCCTCGAACGTCATCTTGGATAACCGCAACTATAATATAATAAATGGAGGTATATTCTCGTGGCATTAACACAAGAACAAAAAGCAAATCTAATTAAAGAATTTGGAGCAAACGAAAAGGACACTGGTTCAACAGCAGTTCAAATTGCTATTTTAACAGCTGAAATTAAGCAATTAAATGAGCATTTATCTGTTCATATTCATGACCATCATTCACGTCGTGGCTTAATGATGAAGGTTGGACAACGTCGTAGTTTACTTAAGTATTTAATGAAGTCAGATCTTGAAAAGTATGCTGAGGTTTGCGACAAATTAGGCATTCGTCGTTAATCACACTGCTAAATTATTATTTTAAAAGGAAACAAATTTATTTTGTTTCTTTTTTTTGACCAAATTCTATTTTTTTAATTGAAATTTGTGGTATAATAAATACGTTAATAGAAAAAAATAAGATATTTGAAGGAGAATTTCAATATGAGTGAAATTAAACGTTTCGAATATACATGGGGTGGAAGACCTCTTGTTATCGAAATTGGTGAAGTTGCTAAGCAAGCAAATGGTGCATGTTTAGTATACTACGGTGGAAGTGTGGTACTATCAACTTGTGTGTCTAATAATGAAGCATCTACCCAAGACTTCTTCCCATTAATGGTTTTATACCAAGAAAAATTATATGCTGCAGGTAAGATACCTGGAGGATTTTTACGTCGTGAAGGACGTCCAAGTGAGCATGAAACTCTTGTTTCACGTTTAATTGACAGACCAATTAGACCAATGTTTGCCGATGGCTTTAGAAATGAAGTACAGGTTATAAATATGGTTTTATCATCTGATCCTGATTGTACACCAGAAATGGCTGCAATGTTAGGCTCTAGTATTGCCTTAATGATTTCTGATATACCTTTTGAAGGACCAATTGCCGGAGTAAAGGTAGGTAGAGTTAATGGTGAATTAATTATTAACCCAACACCTGCTCAAGCAGAAGTTTCAGACATCGATTTAACTGTTGCAGGTACTCATCAAGCAATTAATATGGTTGAAGCTGGTGCTGATATGGTTAGCGAAGCTGAAATGCTTGAAGCTTTAAAATTTGGACATGCTGAAATCCAAAGATTATGTGATTTCCAACAAGAAATCATCAAAGGATGTGGCAAGCCTAAAATGGAGGTTAGTCTTTTCGAGGTTAATAAAGAAATCGACCAAGAAGTAAGAGAATATGCTCAAGACAAGCTTATTGCCGCTATTCGTATTGAAGATAAGCTTGAAAGATATGCTAAAATCGATGAAGTAAATGAAGAAACTGTTGCCCATTTTGATGAAAAAGTATTTATTACTGAAAAGGGTGGAATCAAAGTTATTGATGAGGATGCAAAGCGTGAATATTTAAGTCAAGTAAGACATACCCTTGAGGACATTTTACATACTGAGGTTAGACGCCTTATAAGTGTTGATAAGATTCGTCCTGATGGCCGTAAGCAAGATGAAATTAGACCGCTATCACCCACTTGTCCACCCATTTCTGCATAGAATGGT
>CALCWU010000085.1 GCA_937905855.1 uncultured Mollicutes bacterium | reverse complement strand
CCACCACACTTGAAGATATTTTAATTAATTGTGAGGCTTTCTATCATCCCAAAAATCTTATTTTAACGGTTGTTGGTGATTTTGATGAAGCTAAATTAGTTGAATTTGTTAATAGCTATTTAGATAAATATAATTTCCCTGATCATAATGTGATTTCTTTAGCCAATATTAGAAATATTACAGTAGATGAAGAAATAAAGGTATTAAAAAAAAATAATACTGCTGGAAAATTTTCTTTAGGTATTAGACTTGATAGGCTTAATGATTATAATCCTTTTGATACCTTATATTATGATTTTATTTTAGGAATTTTAAGCAGTGATTCCTCTAAAATTTATCAAAAATTAATTAATAATGAAGTTATTAATCCGGGTGTTTATTATGAAATTCATTCAAATAAGGATTTGGCCTATGCTTTATTAATTGGTACTGCAAACAATCCAATTAAAGCTGTAAATCAATTAAAGAAAACAATTAAAGAATTAAAATTAAGTGATTTAAATATTGATGATTTCAATAATTTTAAAAAATATACATATAGCTATCAGCTAGCTAATTTTGATAATATTCAGGCACTTGGAGAAATGGTTAGCGATTATGATATTGATGATATTGATTTTTTCTTAAATTTTAATGATTTTAGAAATATTGAATTTACACAAATAAATAAATATCTAGATAATTTTAAAAATGCAAAAATAAGTGCTACAGTAATTGAAAATAGCCTTAAATAATTGGAATTTATTTAACTTTATAGTATAATAGAATAAATGTGAGGAGAATAAAGATGAAACAATATTTAGAACTATGCAAGACAATTTTGGAAAAGGGAGTAGCAAAGGATGATCGTACACATACTGGTACTATTTCCTATTTTGGCTATCAAATGCGTTTTCATTTAGCTGATGGCTTTCCACTTTTAACCACTAAAAAGGTTCATTTAAAAAGTATTATTCATGAATTATTATGGTTCATAAGTGGAAGCACAAATATAAAATATTTGGTAGATAACGATGTAAAAATTTGGAATGATTGGCCATATAAAAAATACCAAGAATCTAGTGATTATAAGGGTGAAACAATAGAAGAATTTGCTCAAAAAATTAAAACTGATAATGATTTTGCAATTAAATATGGCGATTTAGGACCAGTATATGGTAAACAATGGCGTGATTTTGGTGGTGTTGATCAATTAAAGGAGCTAATTAATGATTTAAAAAATAATCCAAATAGTCGAAGATTGATTGTATCCGCCTGGAATCCACCCATGATTAAGGATATGGCTCTACCACCATGTCATTGCTTTATGCAATTTTATGTGGTTAATAATACTTTGTCACTACAGTTATATCAAAGAAGTGCAGACGTATTTTTAGGTGTTCCTTTTAATATTGCATCCTATAGCTTATTTTTAATGATGGTAGCTCAGGTTTGTAATATGGAGGTTGGTGATTTTGTTCATACAATAGGTGATGCTCATATCTATGATAATCATATTGAGCAAATTAAGCTTCAACTTACAAGAGAGCCAAGAGAACTTCCAACAATGAAAATTAATAAGGATGTTCATGATTTATTCTCATTTAAATATGAAGATTTTACACTAGAAAATTATAATCCACATAAGGCAATTAAAGGTAAGGTGGCTGTTTAATGATAAAATTAATTTGGGCAATGGATAAAAATAATTTAATTGGCAAGGATAATAAAATTCCTTGGCATATTAAAGAGGACCTGCTTTATTATAAGAAGCAAACAGCTGGACAAACTGTTTTTATGGGACTATCAACCTATTATTCTTTAAAGGGCTATTATAAAACAAAGCCACTTCCTTATGGTAAAATATATGTAGCATCACTTGATGATGTAGAATTACCTGATGCTATAGTTGTGCATGATGCTATATCATTTTTTAAAGAATGTAGTGAGGAGCTATTTGTTGTAGGTGGAGCCAGTATTTATAAGCTTGCTTTACCATATGCTGATATGCTTTATATTTCAATTATTAAGGGAGATTATGAAGGTGATGCATATTTCCCTAAAATTGATTATGCAAATTATGAATTAATTAGTAGTAAAGAATTAGAAAGGGTAACTTTTAATATTTACAAAAGAAAGTAGGCTTTAGTATGCTATTTTATTTACTTTTAATTTTGTTTCAAGTCTTAAGCGCCTTTGGCTTTTATTTTATAACCCCTAACAATTTTTGGTTTTTATTTTTATGGATTCCATTAGGATTTATAGCAGGCTGGTTAATTTGGGTTTTAATTATTTTTGTTGTTTTTTATCCTATTTTGCGTTTTACTAAAACAAAAAGTCGTTTCAAGCATGAAATAATTTATCAATTTTGTCAATTTTGCAATATATTCTTTAGATTAAGGATAAAAATTGTAGGTAGAGAAAATATTCCAAATGAAACATTTGTAGTTTATGCTAATCATAAGTCAATGCTTGATGTTTCAATAATTTATCAGGCATTTCATAGGGTAATGTCAGCTGTGGCTAAAAATACGCTAGATAAGGTTAAAATAATTCATATGTTTATGAAAACTGCGGAGGTTGTTCCTCTCGATAGAAAAAATGAACGCCAGGGTGTTAAGGACCTTTTAAAGGCTATTAAGCTTGTTAGCGATGGCTATAATTTTATGATCTTTCCTGAGGGAGGCATAAAAACAAGAGAAACAGAAAAAATTATTGAAATTAAGCCTGGTGCCTTTAAACTTGCAACTAAACCAGGAGCTAGCATTGTTCCTGTAAGTATAATTGGAACTTCAAAATGTAAAAG
>CALCWU010000084.1 GCA_937905855.1 uncultured Mollicutes bacterium | reverse complement strand
ACAAGAGAATTATATGGGAAGGTTATTAGCCGAATATCAAAAGATTATTAATGAAAATAATAATCCATCAACAAGATTTTGGAAATTAAATGATAGGATGAAGAATGATAAAAAATCACCTGGAGTTTTAATTGATATGCGTAGAAGTAAAATGTATGAAAATATCGAAATTATGCTAAGAGATAAGGTTATAAATTATAACGATTTGATGGAATTTAGCGAAGAGTTAAGATTATATTTTAAATAAGGAGACTTTTATGAAAAAGGTACTAAGCTTTATCTTAATATTTATTTTTGTATTCATTGGCTCTAGCCTTGTAATATCTGCTGATACAGGACCAAAGCCAAAAACGACAATTACTATTTATAATTTAGATAAATCAGATTATATAATTGGCTATGCTACAAAGAAGAAATCTGGACCACATTCTTTTTATGAGCCAGGTAGTAATACATATTATGGATCTAGTGAGGAGTTAGATGTTTTGTATGAAAAATATCAATTAGCTGATGACTTTAAGCTATATGATATTTCTTATAGCTATAGTAATGTAGATGAATTCACATTAGAATCAGGCTATTATTGGCCAAGTGATTTTAAGTTGCTTATTTATGATGAGATAAATGATATATGCTATATATCAGAGGAAGTAGAAACATATGCTTTTCATTCTTATTTTAAATGTAATTTTAAAACTGTTGATAGTACCTTTAGTTTAGTAAAATCATATAATTATACAAATGAAATATTTTCTTTTATAATTAGGGTAATTGTTACCCTTGCAATTGAGATGCTAATAGCATTAATATTTAAATATACAAAGAAATCATATTTAATTATTTTGGCTACTAATTTAGTTACGCAAATTGGTCTTAATTTGGGCTTAAATTTAGATGCCCATTTTAATGGTAGGCAGCCAATAATGATTGTGGTTTATGTATTTATAGAGCTTGCTATTATACTAGTTGAGGGAATTGTTTATCAAATTTTCTTGAAAAGAAAAAATAACGGTTTTAATTTTGGTTTCTTATATTCAATAATTGCAAATGCAGTGTCATTTGTACTTGGTATGATACTTTGGCTTTTTTATTGAAGTATATAAGAATTAAGGGATATATAATGTGAGTAAAAGGGAGTAAAATAATGGAAGATAATGCTTTTGAAAATTATAAAAAGGATATAGTTAATGTTATTGCTTATTTGTTAGGACTTAGAGCGGATAACAATTTTGATGAAAATAAATTTAATGAGCTTGATAAAAATAATAATGCTAAAAAAATAAGAGCATTATCAATTCTAAGAACAGAATTTATTAGAAATTTTAAAGAAATTACGGCAAGAAGAAATAATTTAGAGCCACTTGAAAATTTAAATAGTTTAATAAGTGTTGATTTAATTAAATATTTAAGAGAAAATAATATGGAAATAGTTCATCCTAATAATAATATGCTAATTCATATTGCATATGTTAATGAATATATTTTAGAAAATATTGAGGGTGTTAAAGGTTTGATTCCTTCATGGGTTAAATGGGACTATGTTAAATCAATATTTTTAATGCCTGGCTGCTATGCAGGTGCTAAGGGTTCAGCAGTTCAAAATAGTAATCAAGCCAAAAAAATTCAAGCAGCAATTAATAGTGTTCGTGTTACTATTGCTAAAAATTCTTCATTTTATCCATATGGCTTTTATGTTAACTGGCCAACTAATAAAATGGAGGATCATTATGGTAATATTTTACTTAATGATGAAAAATTTTTGAAGGTTCTTTATTCAGCTCATAGTGATACATTTCATGCTAATACATATGTTATTGATGCAACTCTTGATGAGAAAAATTCTATTTATGATTTTATTTTAGATGCCAATAATATTGCTATTTTAGTTGATTGTGAAAATGTTGATCCATATGTTTTTGCTTCAGTATTTAAAAATTTAGAGGAAGAAAATCTTAAAAAAATTAAAAAGGTAATTTTATATGATGATGTTAATACCTCTGAGGCTTGGGACTACATAAATGAATTAATTCATTTACCAATTGTACATAATGAAATTGAAAGAGTTTTAGATAATAAATCATTAGTAGATATGGCAATGATAGCTGGAGCCTGTAAGGAATATTACGAGGAGAATACTGAATCATTGATTCTTGTTTCATCGGATTCAGATTTCTGGGCTTTAATTACTAATTTAAAGAATGCAAAATTTTATATCTTGAATGAAAGCGAAAAAACATCAGAAACAATTATAGAACGCCTTGATGCTGAAAATATAGAGCATTGCTTTATGGATTCATTCGCTCAAGCAAAGGTTCAGGATTTTAAAAATATGGTTTTATTAAAAAATTTAAATACAAAAATCAAAGTGTTTAATGAAACAGGGTCATTTCCTTATTTGAATGCTAAAGATTTGATTGATCAAATATTTTTTGAATGTCATATTCAGGGTAATCATTATCAAGTAAATAATGAAAAGGAAGCATTTTATAAGAAATATTTAAAGAATGGCTTTAAAATCAATGTTGATAAGACAGATTTTAGCTTGAAGATGGAAATTAATAATTAAATGGTAGCTTTGGCTACTTTTTTATTTCTATAAACAAATTTTATTAAAATTCATAAAATGATAAATAATATTTATAATTTTAAATTAGAAAATTGCTAATACTATTATTGGTGATATTATGAATTTAAGTAACAACGCAAAGCTTTTAAAGGAGCTTTTATTAAGATTAAATACTGAAAGTTTAGAGGAAGTTCAAAAGGATTTCGTTAAAGCCTTTAAGGATTTAAGTTATAATGATGTATTATATGCAGAAGAAGAGCTTTATCTTGAGGGAAGTGTTAATTTAGAAAGGCTATGTGATATTCATTCAGCCTTATTTCATAATGGGGATAATAATTATTTAGCTAATGATATAAAAATGACTAATGATAACCCTTTAAATATTTTAATAAAAGAAAATAATGAAATGGAAAAAATAATTGATTATTATCTGAATAATAAAGCTGATTATAAAATGCTTAAAAGTATTTTTAAGGAAATTGAGGTTCATTATAAGAAAAAGAGTAATTTAATTTATCCAATCTTAAAGTCTAAATATAATTTTAATGGACCTCATGAGGTTATGTGGAAAAATGATGATATCATAATTAATAAAATGAATTCATTAATTAAAAATGATTTTAATGATGAAGAATTGTTAGTTGAGACATTAAATAAGATTAAAGAAATGATTTATAAGGAAAATAATATTTTATATCCTAATGCCTTTGATTTATTAGGTGATGATGATTTGAAATTAATAGAAGAGGATTTACATCAATTTAAAGAAATATTTAATGTTAGATATAACAAAGTTAAAGCTAATGATGTTAGCTTTAAAAATGAAATAATTAATTTTAAATATGGTAAGCTATCATTAAAGGAAATTAATGGAATATTAAATGCTATACCTATTGAAATAAGCTATGTCAATAATAAAAATATTAATAAATATTATAATGAAGGGGAAAAGCTATTTAAAAGACCAGCATTATCTTTAGAAAATGATGTTTTCTCTTGTCATCCCAAAGCTAAAGAGAATATTGTATTAAATATTATTGATGATTTGAAAAATAAAAGAAAAAGTGATGTTTCAATTTTTATGAAAAAAGATCAGGAGGATTTTTTAATAAAATATAAAGGTGTCTGGGATAAGGATGAATTTTTGGGAACTGTAGAATTAATTTATCCTCTTAACGAAATCAAAAAGTATTTAAATAAGAATTAAATTTTCGCCTTTACTTAAGATTTTAATAGCAATCATTTTCATTTCTTCAGGTGTTTCGATGCCATTTCTTTGACTCCATTTGGATAAAATTGAAGTTAGAATTGCAAGCTTAGCAGTATTAAAATAGATTGAAAATGAATCAGTTGTTTCATTAAAAAATATTATATCCTTTAGAATATAATCGGCATCGTTTGCCATTAATTTAATTAAATCACGATGGTTATTCCAATATTTAAAGAAGAAAAGAAGAGAATCGTTTTCTTCTTTTTTTAAGCTATTATATTGATTAACAAAAAAATTGAGCTTGTAGGCTAATACATCCATAATGTTATCAAATAATCGATAAAATGTCATTCGTGAGATATGACATTCATTGTAAATGTCAGTGATAGTTATATCATTAAGATTTTTATGCTTTAGGATATGTCGTAATGACTGATAAATCCTATTAGCACTCTTTTGACTTCTTAAATCATTTTTAATATGATACATTTTTTAGTCTCCTTGTATTGTAAAAATATAATACTATTGTATCATAATTTGTAATATAGTAAAATGAACTTGAGGTGAAAATATGTATAATTTAAGTGTTAATGGGCGTTTTTTATATAATGATGATAAGCCTTTTTTTCTACTAGGTGATACCGCTTGGCTAATATTATACAAGCTAGATTTAAAAGAAACTGAAAGATATTTAAGAAATCGTAAAAGCTTAGGCTTTAATTATGTACAAATTGTTTTAGTGTATAGTGCAGGTAATATGCATGATATAAATGAAATGGATCATCAAAGAATTAATCCAAATGATAATACCTTATGGGATAAGGCAATAGATTTTATGGAGCTAGCTTTAAAATATGATATTATTGTAGGACTTTTACCATGCTGGGGTGCAGTTGTAAAGGAAGGCTTTGTTAATGAAGGTAATGCTTTAGAATATGCAACATTTTTAGCTAAGAAGTTTAAAAAATATCAAAATTTAATATGGGTGCTTGGTGGCGATGTAAGAGGAGATGTAAGCTTTGAAACATTTAATATTTTAGGTAGTACTTTAAAGAAGCTTACAAATAATTTGATAACCTTTCATCCTTTTGGAAGAACTGGCTCATATTTATGGTTTAATGATTGTCCTTGGTCAGACTTTAATATGTTTCAATCAGGACATCGTAGATATGATCAATTAAATTTAAATTTATGGGATGACACTAGTCTTAATGAAGATACATTTGGTGAGGACTCATATAAATATGTTATTAAAAATAATAGCTATTTAATAAAAAAGCCAGTTATTGATGCTGAGCCATCATATGAGGGTGTTGTTCAAGGACTTCATGATCCGAAGGAACCTTATTGGGAGGCTAGACATATTAGAAGATATGCTTATTGGAGTGTCTTTGAAGGAGCATTTGGATTTGTTTATGGTAACAATGCAATTATTCAGTTTTATAATTATGAATCTAAGGGATCTTATGGTGTTCGTGAATCATGGTATGAGGGCTTAACTAGTCCAGGTGGGGCAGAGATGCAATATCTTTTAGAGCTAATGAATGAATATGATTATACTAAAGGAATATCAAATCCTGCAATAATAAAAAATAATAAGAGCTTTCATCATAGAACAGCAGTTCTTCAGTCCAATGAATATATTTTAATTTACACATATTTGGGAGACAAATTAATTGTTGATTTAAGTGATTATAAGGATAAAAGATTGGATATTTATGTAATGAATCCGGAAAATAATGCTAAGGCTTATTATGATACAATAGAAGGTGTTAATGAATATACCTTCCGTCCTACAAGAAGAAGAGAAATTTCTAATGATTGGGTGATTATTTTTAAAGTGGTACAAATATAAGACATCATTTATTTATAATTAATAAGTGGTGATGAATATGTTTAGAATAAAGGATGCAAAAATTATTTCCAAGAATAAAAATACTTATTTGTTAGATGTTAAGCTTTGTAAGAGAAAAGGATATAAGTATTTTGAGTACATAGAAAATAGTACTTATTTAAAAAGAAACACTAAGACTTTAAAGCAATTAGATGTAAAAAGTTTAGATTATTTAAAGGAATTAATTTTGGGTTATTCTAAAAGAATTAAAAAAATAATTAAAGAATTTAATAAAATTATAACGATAATTTGTTTGTCTTTTACGAAGTAATTAAGGGTGGAAAGGTCAATTGCTTAATTATCAAAAATAAAGAAACAAAAATATATGATGATTTATATTTAGTTAATTTATTTGAAATCATTTATGATTATAATAATTTTGATTATAAAGACGATCTTATATATAAAAAGGCAATAGCTACTAATGATTTATATTTAGCTTATAATATTGTAAATATTTATGATTATATAGATAATGACAAGTTATTATATTTAGAGAAAATAGATGGAATAGTGCGTATACCAAGAGTAGAGGGTGATAGTAGGTATTTAATTAGTAGTGATAATTTTCCTTATGATGTTTTTAAAGCATCTGGCTTTAAGTTTACACACCAGATGACTTTTCTTGGAGGATTAAGCTATAATGATTATTATGATATTGATTTAAATGAGAAAAAAATTATTGATCATTCTTGCAAGGCTTTGGGATATGTTAAGGTTAAAAGCATTAATGAATTATATAAAATAATTAATTCTTTATTTCTTAAAATGTGGTATAATAGAGGTGTAGAAATTCATTTAAATTTTAATAGGAGGATGATAATTATGTCACAAAGATTTATGTTAAATGAAACTTCTTATCATGGATCTGGAGCAATAGAGAATATTGTTCCTGAGGCAAAGGCTCGTGGCTTTAAAAAAGCTCTTGTTTGTTCTGATCCTGATTTAGTTAAATTTGGTGTAACAAAGAAGGTTACAGATTTATTAGATGCTGGTATGGTTAGCTATGAATTATATACTAACATTAAACCAAATCCAACTATTGAAAATGTTACAAGCGGTGTTAGTGCTTGTAAAAATGCTGGTGCTGACTTTATTATTGCTATTGGTGGTGGTTCATCAATGGATACAGCTAAGGCTATTGGTATTATTATGACTAACCCTGAATTTTCTGATGTTCGTTCTTTAGAGGGAACAGCACCAACTAAAAAGCCATGCTTACCAATAATAGCTGTTGCTACAACCGCTGGAACTGCTGCTGAGGTTACCATTAATTATGTTATAACAGATGTTGAGAAGAAGCGTAAATTTGTTTGCGTTGATCCTCATGATATGCCAGTTGTAGCTATAGTTGACCCAGATATGATGTCATCAATGCCAAAGGGCTTAACTGCATCAACTGGAATGGATGCCCTAACTCATGCAATTGAAGGTTACATTACTCGTGGTGCTTGGGAAATGAGCGATATGTTCCATTTAAAGGCTATTGAATTAATTTCTAAGAACTTAAGAGGTGCAGTTAACAATACAAAGGAAGGAAGAGAAGGTATGGCTTTAGGCCAATATATCGCAGGAATGGGCTTCTCTAACGTTGGACTTGGTATTGATCATGCAATGGCTCATACATTGTCAGCTTATTATGATATTCCTCATGGTGTAGCTTGTGCTATGCTACTTCCAATTGCAATGGAATTTAACGCTGATGTTACCGGTGAAAAATATAAGAATATTGCTAAAGCTATGGGTGTAAATGTCGATGGCATGAATGAGAATGAATATCGAAATGCTGCAATTAATGCTGTTAAAAAGCTTTCAAAGGATGTAGGCATTCCAACTAAATGTGATAAGATTTTAGCATCAGATTTAGATAATCTTGCAACTGATGCCCTTCATGATGCTTGTTATCCAGGAAATCCTAAGGAAGCTAGTCATGATGATGTAGTTAATTTATTTAAAAAACTTATGTAGCATAAATTGATAATTAAATATAATAGGCAGAAAATATTTAATTGTATTTTCTGCTTTATTTTGTTCTTTGATTTTTATATTAAGTATGATAAAATATAAAATATAGATAATAATTTTTTAATTTAATTTTTTTATTTTTAAGGGTGTGATTTTTTTGAAAATTGGTCTTGCAGCCTATGAATTTAAAAATGATGATTTAAGCTTTAATTTAGCTCAAATTGAAAAAGCGTTGATTACTGGAAATAGTAAAGGCTTAGACATTGTTTTATTTGGTGAAGCCTTTTTACAAGGCTTTGATGGTATTAATTTTAATTATGAAAATGACAAAAATATTGCTATAACTATAAATTCAAAAATAATGAATGATTTGTGTGAACTTACAAAAAAATATGGTGTTGATTTAGGAATAGGTTATTTTGAATTAGCAGATAATAGCATTTATTCTTCATATGCTATTATTGAAAATGGAAATATCATTTATAATTATAGACGTATTTCAACAGGATGGAAGGAGGAAATAGCAGATAGTCATTATAAGGAAGGTAATGATTCAAAGGAATTTATTTATAAAGGTCAATATTTTAAGATTGCTTTATGTGGCGATTTATGGGTTATGAAAGAAAAATTTACAACAAAGGGAATTTTAATATGGCCAATATATGTTAATTTTAATTTGAATGATTTATATTTAAATGAAAATGATTATTTAAATCAAGCAATGCTTGTAAGTAATAAATGTCTTCTAATTAATTCCATAACCTATGAGCCTATTGCTCATGGAGGCGCATTTTATTATAAGGATGGAAAAATAGAAGAAAGATTGGCATATGATTTAAATGATATTTTAGTGATTGAAAATTAAGAATAGGAAAAGAAAAGGTAGTAAAAATGAGAACAATTAAGGTAATTGGTAATGCTAGTATTAGTGTAAGACCAGATTTAACTAATATTACGATGAATTTGTCTGGAAAAAGTGCTAAATATGAGGAATGTGTAAATAAGTCAGCACTTGATTTAAATGTTATTTCTATGTGTTTAATGGAGTTTGGCTTTATAAGAAGTGAATTAAAGACAACTAGCTTTAATGTTAGTCCTAATGTTGAATCATATTATGATAATGATAATAAATATAAAACTAAAACAAATGGATTTATCTATCATATGGATTTAAAGCTATCATTTAAAAGCGACAATGATAAGCTAAGTAAAATATTAGAATCAATTATGAAGCTTAATGTTAAACCAACAATTAATATTTTTTATTCTGTAAGTGATTCTAAGGGTTGTGAAAGAGAATTAATTACTAAGGCTGTTGAAGAAGCAAAGGAAAAGGCTTTGATTATTGCGGAATGCTGTGATGTTAAGCTAAAGCGAATTGTTGAAATTAATTATACTAAGAACAATATGGATTTCACTAGTGATTCCTATGAAGTAATGCCTCAAGCTTTAAAATGTGCTAATGAGCATTTTAAAATTGATATTGAGCCTGAGGAAATTGTTAAACAAGATAATGTAACATTAATATATGAAATTGAGTAGAGGGTATATATGAAAGAATTTTTTGAAGATATTAAAGAAATAAAATATGAAGGACCAAAGTCAAAAAATCCTTTGGCATTTAAATTTTATGATAAGGATAGAATGATTCTTGGTAAAAAAATGAGCGAGCATTTACCATTTGCAATGGCTTGGTGGCATAACCTAGGAGCTAATGGTACTGATATGTTTGGAAGAGGAACTATAGATAAAAGCTTTGGTAAGCTTGATCCTATGGAATATGCAAAAGCTAAGGTTGATGCTGGATTTGAATTTATGCATAAGCTTGGTATTGAATATTTTTGCTTTCATGATGTTGATTTAGTCGTTGAAGATAAGGATATAAATGTAACTAACAAGCGTTTAGATGAAATATCAGATTATATTTATCTTAAGATGCAAGAAACTGGTATTAAATGCTTATGGGGAACAGCAAATATGTTTTCTAATCCTCGTTATATGAATGGAGCTGGTTCAACTAATGATGCATATGTTTATGCTTTTGCAGCTGCTCAAATTAAAAAAGCCTTAGATATTACGGTTAAGCTTAATGGTAAAGCTTATGTTTTTTGGGGTGGAAGAGAAGGCTATGAAACGTTACTTAACACTGACGTTAAATTTGAACTTGATAATATTGCAAGGCTTATGCATATGGCTGTTGATTATGGTAGAAGCATTGGCTTTAAGGGTGATTTTTATATTGAACCAAAGCCAAAGGAGCCAATGAAGCATCAGTATGATTTTGATGCCTCAACAGCAATTAGCTTTTTAAAGGAATATCATTTAGACAATGATTTTAAATTAAATATTGAAGCAAATCATGCAACTCTTGCTGGTCATACCTTTAATCATGAGCTTAGAATTAGTGCAATAAATCATATGCTTGGTTCAATTGATGCTAATCAAGGAGATTATCTACTTGGCTGGGATACTGATGAATTCCCATCTGATGTTTATGAAGCAACAATGTGTATGTATGAGGTAATTAAAGCTGGCGGCTTAACTGGAGGCTTTAATTTTGATGCGAAATGTCGTAGACCATCTAATACCTTTAAGGATATGTTTGAAGCCTATATTTTAGGAATGGATACCTTTGCTTTAGGATTGATAAATGCTGAAAAAATAATTAGTGATGGTAGAATTGATGATTTTGTTAAAGAAAAATATTCATCATTTACAAATACTGAACTTGGAAAATTAATATTAGATGATAAAATGGATTTAAAGTCATTATCTGATTTTGCTTTAAATATGAAGGAAATGGCTACACCTATAAGTGGTAAGCAAGAATATCTTTTAGCAATTATTAATCAAATTTTATTTGGAATGAAAAATGAATAAATATATTGGAATTGATTTAGGAACAAGCAGTATTAAAGCTATTTTATGTGATAGCTTTGGAAATATTTTAAGCGAAGCCTCAAGAGAATATGGACTTATAAGTCCTAAGGAGCTTTATTTTGAACAAAATCCTAAAATTTGGTTTGATAGTATGCTTGAGGTTTTAAAGGAAATAACCAAGGATGAAAAAGTTATTAAAGGAATTTCCTTTTCTGGCCAAATGCATGGACTTGTAATTTTAGATAAAAATGATGAGTCAATAAGAAATTGCATTTTATGGAATGACTCTAGAAGTACTAAGGAAACAAAATATCTTAATGAAGAAATAGGTAAAGATAAGCTTATAAGCTATACAAGAAATATAGCATATCCTGGCTTTACTGCTCCTAAGCTATTATGGGTGAAAAATAATGAGCCTGATAATTTTAAAAAGATTAGTAAAATAATGCTACCTAAGGATTATCTTGCCTATAAGCTTAGTGGTGTTTTTGCAACAGATTATTCTGATGCTAGTGGTACTCTTTTTTTAGATGTTAAAAATAAATGCTACAGTAAAGAAATGCTTGACATATGTTCAATCAATGCTAATATGCTACCAAAGCTTTATGAAAGCTCTGAGGTAATTGGTAGAATAAAAAAAGATATAGCTGATTTGTTAGATATTAATGATGATGTGAGCATTATAATTGGTGGAGCTGATAATGCGGTTGCTGCCATTGGTATGGGCATAAATAATAATTGTGCAAATATCTCTCTTGGAACTAGTGGAACAATTTTAATTCCTATGAGCGAACCATTCTTAAATAGTGAAGGTAAGCTTCATAGCTTTTGTAGTGCCAATAATGATTTTTATGCGATGGGCTGTATTTTAACTGCTTCAAGTGCGAGAAGCTGGTGGTTAAATAATATTTTGAAATCTAACGATTTTCTTCTTGATGAAAAGGAAGCTAGAATTAATATGCATAATGAAGTGTTCTTTCTTCCTTATTTAAATGGTGAGCGAAGCCCTCATAATGA
>CALCWU010000083.1 GCA_937905855.1 uncultured Mollicutes bacterium | reverse complement strand
AGTCTCACCTGATTTAATGTTTACACAAATATCCTCCAAAGCAAGCTTATTAGGATCACCATTATATGAGAAATTAACATGGTCGAAAACAATTGAACCATCTGCTACATCATATATTGGGTTTTCTACATTTTTGATTGTAGGCTCTTCCTTTAAAACCTCTTTAATACGATTAATAGATTCCTTTGACATTGTAATCATTACAATAATCATTGAAACCATCATAAGACTCATTAATATTTGCATAATATAAGTAAATAAGCAGCTTAAATCACCAGTTGTCATATCACCTACAGCAATAATCTTTGCGGCTAAATAGCTTACAACTAAAAAGCAAGTATATACCGCAGCCTGCATAAAAGGATTAACAAAGGCTAATATTCTTTCAGCACGAGCTGAATACTTATAGATTTCCTTTGAAGCATCCTTAAATTTTTCAATTTCATGATCCTCACGAACATAAGCCTTAACAGTTCTAGCTCCTGCGACATTTTCCTGAACAACAGTATTTAATCTATCATATTTCTTGAACATTTTCTTGAAATTAGGATGAGCTAAATTCATTATGATGAATAATAAAACCGCTAAAATTGGTACAACATAGGCAAACACAATAGAAACACTAGCATTAATCTTAAAAGCCATAATAAAAGCAAAAATCATCATAAATGGCGCTCTAACCGCAATACGAATTATCATTTGAAAGGCGTTTTGAACATTTGTGACATCAGTTGTACATCTTGTAATTAAGCTTGATGTTTGAAACTTATCAATATTTTCAAATGAAAAATCCTGAACATTATAATAAATTGCTTGTCTTAAATTTTTAGCAAAGCCAACAGATGCTCTTGCACAAAATATACCAGATAATGCACCAAAAATTAAGGAAACAATTGCTAAGGCAATTAAAATTAGTCCGGCAATAATCGCACCCCTTTGAATTGACATATTTGCTAAAAATTTTAATACTAATAGTTTTGCTTCACTACCAGAATCAATAATATTAACGATATCTGCAATAACAAGAGGTATTAAAATTTCCATTGCCACCTCTAAAGCTACACAAATAGGTGAAAGAATCGTATAAAGCCAATATCCATTAATACATGACATAATTGTTTTTTTCTTCTTCATTTATATCACTCCTAAAATTTTTTTATATTTTTGTTAATTTTACTAATAATTTTATTTAACATAGTTGTTTCACTAGAACTTAAATTTGCAAAGGCCCTTGCTTCTGTTTCATCCATAATCTTTTAATTTCTAAAACAATAGCATACGCTTTATCGGTTAAAACAATTTTTTTAAGTCTTTGATCATTTAAAGAATTAATTCTCTTCACATAGTTGGCCTTTTCTAAATTTTGAATTGTTGAGGTAACCGTTGGAGCTCTTAAATCAAACTCCTCTTCAATATCCTTTTGAAAAATATCTCTTTTTTCCTCTTCATCAAAAATAAAGCAAAGTATTCTACTTTGAATTGATGTTAATTCAAACCTAGTCAATTTTCTATCAATCTCACGCTTGAATTTATTTGTAATTTGAACTAAATCTTTACCATAATTTGCCACGTTAAAACTCCTTATTAGTTAGAAACCTAACAAATTTTATCACAGCTTTCTAGATTGTTCAACGCTAAAACGTTTACAAAAAAAATAAAGAGAAATTATTACTTCTCTTCATTAAAGTCGAACTCTAATTGTTTGCAAAAATAAGAGCTAACAGGTGAATATGTCCTACGATGAATTGCACAAGGTCCTAGTTTTTTTAATGCTTCAACATGCTCCTTTGTACAATAACCCTTATGATGGGCAAAGCCATAGCCAGGATATTTAATATCCATCTTTTCCATATAATGGTCCCTTGTAACCTTAGCAATAATACTTGAGGCCGCAATTGAAGCACTTTTAGCATCGCCATGAATGATAGATTCATGAGGAATCTCTAATTCATTTAATGGCATAGCATCAATTAAAACATAATCTGGCTCTTGCTTTAAGCCCTTAATAGCCTTAAGCATTCCATTTTTTGTAGCTTGATAAATATTCATTTCATCAATTTCCTTGACACCTACAAAAACAACATTAACAGCAATAGCCTCCTGCATAATTTTCTTATAAAGCTCTTCTCTTTTTTTGGCTGATAATTGCTTTGAATCATTAATTCCTTCAATTCTTGAGGTTAATGGCATAATTACTGCAGCAACAACACAAGGTCCTGCAAGGGGACCACGTCCTGCCTCATCAACCCCACAAACAAAATTATATCCATCATCTTGTAATTGTTCTTCATGAGAATATAGGTTTATATCTTTATATTTCTGGATACTCATACGAAATCCTTCCTAATCTACCTTTTTGCAAATCGGTTATAAAAATATCAATGCTACGATCAATATCAACAACATTACCCTTAGTAATCGCGCCACGTCTTCTACCAATCTGCTCTATTAAATCCAATACTTCAATTTCATTTGCATTTTCAATATTATAGCGATCAAGAATTGCCTTAGGGTATTGATTTTTAACTATCTCCAAAGCAACCTTAGCTATTTCATGCATATCTAATATTTCTTCCTTTATAGCACCACATATAGCAAGCTTAACACCTGTCATCTGATCTTCAAATTTTGGCCATAATATACCAGGTGTATCAAGAAGCATAAAATCATCAGTAACCTTTAGCCAAGCCTGAGCCTTGGTAACACCAGGCTTATCACCAACAGGTAATGATTTTCTTTTAGCAAGTACATTTATAAGAGTAGATTTTCCTACATTGGGAATTCCAACAATCATAGCCTTTATTTGCTTTGAAGAAATCCCCTTTTCTGCTCTTTTTTTAAATAAAGCCTCTAAGGCCTTATTTGCATAAGGAATAATCTTTTTCATATTGTACATTTCAATTGAATCGATATCTAAAGCAATCGTATTTTCATTATTTAAATAATTTATCCATTTCGCTGTCACCTTAGGATCAGCAAGACAAGCCTTACATAATAAAACAAGTCTTGGCTTATTCTTTATAATTTCATCAATTAATGGATTCTTACTTGCAATAGGTATTCTTGCATCACGAAGCTCAATAACTAAATCGATTTTATCTAAAGCCTCTAAAACCTCTCTTTTAGCCTTAGCCATATGGCCTGGATACCACTGAATGACCTTCATCATTCCACCTCCTAATAATGAATTATATCTTTATCTATTTTACCAATTTTATTAAAGGGATAAAAACGAAAACCAACACTGCCTAATATATCATCCCTATAAATTAACCCTATCATTCTACTATCAGTAGAATTAGCTCTATTATCACCAAAAACCATAAATCGATTATTAGGGACAACAAATTCTAATGATGTGTAATCTAAATCAACACTATCTGTTAGTATTTTATATTGTGAAATCCCAACATTTCTTTCTACAAAGCTATCATTAACATATAGTGTATCAGTCGTATTATCATATTTAACCTTATCACCAGGTACGGCAACAATTCTTTTAACAAAGAAGCCAGAATAATTACCATATTCCTTATTAGAGGCATCAAAAATAATTATATCATCACGCTTTGGCTTATAATTTAAATGCCATACCATTACTCTATCACCACTATTTAGTGTGTTTTGCATTGAAGCACCATCTACAGTACATGGTGTTACGATAAACATTATAATAAAGTACAAAAATACAATTGAACTTAAGATAAATGTAACCATATCGTAAATTTTATAGGTTTTAACTAAGGCCTTTAAGTGATCGGCATGTTCATTTGTTTTAGCATTAATCAAAAACATAACAAGTGCAAATAAAGCTAAAAACAAGCAAGTTGCCGCTAAAATGCCGATATAAAGCTCAATGCCAAACATATCCTCATGATTTAAAAGTGAATCAAAGGTTATTTTTGCTAATTTTTCAACCTTTTTGTAATTTAAGGCTGTAAATAATAATAAAATAAAGATCAATAAAAATCTAATCAAAGGGTTAACTATTAAATGATGATGCATATAGTCATTGGCTTCCTTTGAATATTCGTCATTTTTAATTAGCTCTTGATATTCATTCAATCTTTTTTTATTCAAAATCATCATCCCCGCGTCCAAACATTAAATTTAGCTGATGCATATCAACTAAAATTTCCCTACCTTTATTACTAGTATTTCCTGGTCTTTTTTCAGATACAATTCCTTTTTGTTCTAATATTGCCACAATTCTTTGGGCACGATTGAATCCAAAATTAAATTGCTGCTGAATACCATTTATTGAACAGCTTTTACTATTTACACAGAAGCTTGCAACATCATATAATAATTCATTGCTTTCGCCTGCTTCTGCTTGTTCATTTTTAATTTGGGTATTCTCCATTGATTTTTTTAGCTGATCATGAGTAAATACATAATCTGGAGCTGCTTCACCACAAATATAATCACATACTGCTGTTATTTCATCATCAGATACGAATGCACCCTGAACACGCTGTGGAGCATCAATATCCTTAATAAGCATATCACCTTTACCAAGTAGATTTTCAGCTCCACCCTCATCAAGTATAGTGTTACTATCAACAAAGGCGGCAACACGGAAGGCAATTCTTGTAGGAATATTTCCTTTAATATTTCCAGATACAACCTGAACTGTTGGTCTTTGAGTTGCTACAACCATATGAATTCCTGCAGCACGAGCCTTAGCAGTAATACGCTTAATATTGTCCTCAATTTCAGCACCACCACCAGTCATTAAATCTGCAAGCTCATCAATAACAATAATAATATAAGGAAGCTTTTCAAGTGCTAGCTCAGGATGAGCTTTAGCCTTTTTATTATAGTCACCAATATTACGAACGCGATTAGCATTTAAAACCTGATATCTTCTTTCCATTTCATCAACAGCCCACTTTAAAGCTCCAGGAACTAATGAAGCATCAGTAATTATCGGCGTAATTAAATGTGGTAAACCAGTATAAAAGCTAAATTCTACCTGCTTAGGGTCAACTAAAATAAGCTTTAGCTCATCAGGCTTATTTTTCAATAACAAGCTGATTAGAATTGTTGACATACAAACAGACTTACCTGATTTAGTTGCACCGGCAACAAGACAGTGTGGCATATCATCAATACATCTTGAAATAGGATTACCATCAATATCCTTACCAAGCATAACCATTGTCTTATTTTCACTATTAATAAATTCATCAGTAATTATATCACCAAAGCAAACCATTTCTGTCTTATCATTTGGAACCTCAATACCAACAGTTTTTTTACCAGGTATTGGAGCTAAGATACGAATACTTTTTACACCAAGGTTCATTTGGAAATTCTCATGTAAACTTTTAACACGAGCAACCTTTTGACCAGCAGCAAGCATTATTTCATAACGAGTGAAGGCTGGACCTTTTGTATAATTAACAACCTCACCCTCAACATCAAATGATTTTAAGGTATCATTAATTATATCCTTTTTCTCTTCAAGCCATGCTGGAACCTCATCACTTGAAGCACTTGATTTTTTAAAGATATCAAGTGGTGGTAGCTTATAATCGTCATATTTACTACTAACTACCTTAGGAGTAGTAGTTATATTCTCCTCCACCTTTGGCTTATTATCATCATAAATAATTTCCTCTTCTTTCTTTTCCAAGTCTAAAGGCTTTTCCTCAGTTGTATTTTTTTCTACAACAGGCTCTTCTTTTTTAGTATCATCAGCACTTGATTTAAATAAAAAGCTTGGAATAGATGAAGCCTTAGGCTCCTCTAGCTTAGGATCAAAGGAATTATATTCATATTCATCATCAAAATTAATATCTAAATTAATAGTTTTTTGCTCTGTAGTCAGATCATCAACAGGCTTTGGTTCTTCCACAATTTGCGTTTTTTCATTAATATCCTCAACAAAAGAGAATCCAAGTTTTTTCTTCTTTGGTTCAACACTTTTTATTTTATCTTCTACAGGAGGTTCATATTTTACACCAAATAGCTTTTCTCTTTCTTTATTGGAAATTTTGGAAAATTCAGGATATTTACTACCATATTTTCTTAAAAGCTCTTCCTCTTTAATATGCTTATCCTCTTCAGAACGAAAGGCATCATAGGCAGAGTCAACATTTACTGAGCCTTGATTATCAGAATATACTACTTTATCTTTAATTTGACTTCCAAAGAAAACCGAACCAATTTCACCCATAGAAAATTTAGGCTTTGATGTTAATAATCCTTCGTCAGATTCTGTAACCTGTGGTATTTTAAATGGCTCTTCATGCTCAATAGTCTTAGGTTGTTTTTTCTTAAATAATCCCATTTTATCGATCCTTTCTTCTAAATAATTTACGTTTTTTTGTTTGCTTTTTCTCCATTATTGGCTTAACAGCTTCGTCATTAGTCAATTCTAAATCATCATCTATTAAATCTTCATTTTCTATTTCTTCAACTATTTCATTAACACCACTATCCAAAGAAACATCCTTATCAAAAACACTCTTAGAATATATTTTATACGTTTCTTCACCAATTATACCCATAATAACTAGGCATACCTTTTTCAAAAGTAAATTCATAGAGGCTGTAGAAATAAATCTCTTAGCCCACCATAAGGGATTTATAACGTTAATCACCTTTTTTGCAGCAGTTAAGGTTTCAGAAATTTTATATTTTTTAGTGGCTTTAACAATAGGATTTTCATCAATAGTTTTTTTAACATCCGTCCAGCCAACAATAGTTGATATTTTTAATTTTCTAAAAATTCTTAAGCCACGCTTTGACAAGATTTCATCAACACGAAGTGATATATAATTTGCAAGTAATATGAGCTCATCAATACTAAGCTCAAAAACAGGATGCTTACTATTTGGAAAGAATCTTGAAGCGATATGAATAACAAGGTCCTTAGACAAATTATAGCAATAGCCAATCATTGCATCCTCACCCTTAAGCTTCTTATCCTTAAAAGCTTTTTGAGCGTCCAAAATAATCTTTTTAATTTCCTCGTCGCTAACATCATTTATTTGAGATTTAATTACATATTTCTTCTTATTTAATGACAATAATATCAACAACAAATAGACTAAAGCAAAAATAACAAATCCTACACCTAGTCCGATTAAAAAGCTAAAGAAATTGGCAAAATTTATAATGCTATATAAAATCATTTTAAATTATTCCTCCAATTCCACATATACATTAATTATACAATAAATGCCTTACTTTTTAAAGACCAAAAATTAAAATAAGAGTAGCAGACTACTCTTATTCTAAACCAATTGATTCCATTAAATATTTACCATTTGTTGTTTTACATTGACCATCTTTTATTTTATAATCGAATTTGATTTTACCATCATCATAATCTTCATTAAAATGATAATTTAAAACCTTATCGATTTTACATAATTCAAAATCATGAGTCGAAATAATTGCATATTGATTCAAAAGCTTTTCTATAACTCTTGTAGCTCCAACGAGTCTATCAGAGGCATTTGTTCCTTTAAAAATTTCATCAATAAGAGCGAAGATCTTTTCTCCTCTTTTTATTCCCTCAATAATATTTTTTATTCTCTTAAGCTCGGCATAAAAGGTAGAAATTCCCTCTAGTGTCAAATCATTAACACGTAGTGATGTATAAAGTGAAAGCTTTGGAGCCTCATAGTAGCTTGCGGCTACTGCACCACCAGCCATAAATAACACGTAATTAATGCCCAATGATCTCATAAATGTCGTTTTACCACTCATATTTGAGCCAGTTAATATCACAACACCATTTAAGTTAAAATCATTTCCAACTGGATTTTTAATAAGCGGATGACGAACATTTTTTACTACAAAGTT
>CALCWU010000082.1 GCA_937905855.1 uncultured Mollicutes bacterium | reverse complement strand
ATTAATTTTTTTTATAGCAAATAGTAAAAAGAAAAAGATAAAGGTAAATAAAGAATTTATTGATAGCCTTGTTTTAGCACTAGGTGGTATAGATAATTTAATAGGTGTAGGTGTAGAAAATTCACGCTTGAAGCTTAGCGTTAAGGATTTAAGTTTAGTTGACCTTAATAAAATCAAAGAATTTTCTGATAAGGGTGTGTTTGTTACAGGAAATACAATTAAAACCCTATTTAAATTTGAATCTGAAAAAATTGCCTATGAATTAAAAAAATTAATATAAGATAATTTGAGGTGAAAATATGATAAGAAAAACTTATAGAATTATATCAGAAAATGGTCTACACGCTAGACCAGCTACAGTTTTAGTTAATAGTGCTGTTAAATTTAAATCCGATGCTTTTATTATCCATAATGGTAAAAAAGTTGATTTGAAATCAATTATGGGCGTTATGTCTTTAGGAATATATTGTGGAGACACTGTTACCTTTGAGATTGATGGTGAAGATGAAGTAGAATGTATGAAGAAAATTAATGAAATGATGTTTACCTTAAAAATGGGTAAAGAGATTTAATGAGGTTTATATGAAGATAGATTATATGGAAAAAGCACAGGAATATTATCCTAGTGCTTTAAAATTACTTGAAAAAATAATTAGCTTTAAAACTATTTTGGATAAGTATGATCCAAATAGCGATGCACCATTTGGTGTTGAAAATAAAAAGGCTTTAAATTATTTATTAGAGTCTGCTAAAAATGATGGCTTTGAAGTTAAAAATGTTGATAATTATGCAGGACATATAGAAATTGGTAATAGTAATGGTGAAATTGTTGGTATTTTAGGACATTTGGATGTTGTACCAACAAAGGGCCAAAATTGGGAGAGTAATCCCTTTATATTAACCAAAAGAGATGGAAAACTATATGCTAGAGGAAGTGAAGATGATAAGGGGCCACTTGTTGCCTCTTATATTGCTTTAAAAATTATAAAGGATTTAAAGCTTCCTGTAAGCAAGCGTGCAAGATTAATTTTTGGTTGTGATGAGGAATCTGGCTCACGTTGTCTTACTCATTATTTTGAAAAAGAAATTAAGCCTGAAATTGGTTTTTCACCTGATGCTGAATTTCCTTTAATTTATGGAGAAAAATCAAATGCTTCATTTGATATAAAAGGAAAACTTGCAAATGATGATATAATTTTAGAATTTGTAAGTGGTGAACGCTATAATGTTGTTCCAGAAACAGCAAGGATGAAACTAAAAATTGATTTAACAAATGAATATTTAGCCTATCTTAAGGAAAATAATTATCGTGGTGAAGTAAAGGATGGCTATTTATATGCTTATGGTATCGCTAGCCATGCAATGGTTCCTCAAAAGGGATTAAATGCTAGCTTTATTCTATTTGAGTTTTTAAATAGGATTCATAAGACTAATTTATCTAATTATGTTTGTAAATATCTCACCTTTGATCCTTTCGGTGAAAAATTAGGTATTAACATTTATGATGATAACATGAAGGAATTAACAATGAATGTGGGTGTTGTTAATATTTTAAATAATGAATTCAAAATAGGTATTAATTGTCGAATACCAGTTAACAATTATGACACCAAGCTTAAGGAATGTGTGGAAAAATCATTTAAATTAACTGATAATGATTATAGCTTTAATTTACTTGGATGCTCAAAGATTCATTATGTTGATCCTAATTCTGATTTAATTAAAACGCTTATGAATGCTTACCAGGAAATGACTGGTGATTATACTAATAAACCATTTACTATTGGTGGTGGAACCTATGCTGCATTTATTGACAATGCTGTTGCCTTTGGCCCAATGTTTCCTGGAAGTGAGG
Organism: uncultured Mollicutes bacterium; assembly: GCA_937905855.1. Taxonomy (GTDB): domain Bacteria; phylum Bacillota_I; class Bacilli_A; order Acholeplasmatales; family Anaeroplasmataceae; genus CAKQDS01. Next base: position 1,581 of record CALCWU010000082.1, on the reverse strand, counting down.
ATGTTTGTCATATAGCAAATGAATATATTAAGGTGGAGGACTTCATTAAATCAATTGCCATTTATACTAAGGCAATCTATGATTTAATTAAATAAATATGCGTTTAAGAAAAATTAAAGGGGCACTTAATAAATTAATTGCCAATGAAAAATATTATATAAATAATCCAATAGATCATAGAGGTAAGTGGGTTGAAGTATTTAATAATTCTAATCCAATTCATATTGAAATAGGTTGTGGAAAGGGTAAGTTTATTACTACAATGGCTTTAAATAATCCGAATATAAATTTTATAGCTATTGAAAAATACGATAGTGTTTTGTTAAGAGCTTCAGAATTATCTTTAAATTATGATTTAAATAATTTGAAATTAGTATTGCTTGATGCTGAAAATATCTTAGATGTGTTTGAAAAAAATGAAGTTGATTTAATTTATTTAAATTTTTCTGATCCTTGGCCGAAAAAAAGATACTATAAAAGAAGACTTACAGCACCAGGTTATCTAGAAAAATATGCCGTAATTCTTAAAAATGGTGGTGCTATATACCAGAAGACCGATAACCGTAGTTTATTTGAGTATTCAATTGAAAATTTTTGTAATGAAGGTTGGCTTTTGAATAATGTTAGTCTTGATTTACATAATGATCAATTTGAAGGAAATGTTACAACTGAATTTGAAGAAAAATGGTCAAAATTAGGACCGATTTATCGTTTGGAAGCAAGAAAAAGAAAAGAGGAGTAATTATGAGGATTCTAATTGCCGATGATGAAACAAAAATTAGAACAGTTTTAAAAGAATATTTAGAACATTCAGGATTTGAAACAATTGAGGCCTGTGATGGACTTGAGGCAATTGAAAAAGTAAAGTCTATTCCTGTTGATTTAATAATAATGGATGTAATGATGCCTAATCTTGATGGCATTAGTGCAGTTCGTGAAATAAAAAAAGAGCATGACATTCCTATTATTGTTCTATCAGCAAGAGGAGAAGAATATGATAAGCTTTATGGCTTTGATTCAGGTGCTGATGATTATGTCACAAAGCCTTTTTCACCAAAAGAAATTGTTGCTAGAGTTAATGTTGCTTTAAAAAGAAACAAAAAGACAAGTGTAAAAATGGCTGGTGTAGAAATCGATTTTGAAGGAAGAAATGTTTTTGTCGATGGTAAAAAGGTTGAATTAACCCAAAAAGAATTTCAATTATTAACATATTTAGTTAAGAATAAAGGAATTGCCATTTCTCGAAGTAAGATTTTATCTGACGTTTGGGGCTATGAATTTTATGGCGACGATAGAACGATTGATACGCATATAAAGATGCTAAGAAGTAGACTTGGAAATTATAAATATATGCTTGTCACACTTCGAGGATATGGTTATAAATTCGATTATGAAGAAAAAAATTAAAAATTCAATTAAAACAAGTATTTTTGTTAAAATGCTTGCAATGATGCTAGCATTTATAGTTTTTATACTAATTGCTGGTATTTTTTCTTTTAAAACAATGCTTGAAAAAACTGTATATAATAAAAGTAATGATGTTATTAATAATTGTATTAATCTTTTCTATTTAGAAGATGA
>CALCWU010000081.1 GCA_937905855.1 uncultured Mollicutes bacterium | reverse complement strand
CCTTTCATTATGGAGCTTCCAGCATATCATACGCCTAAGTTTAAATCATTAATGTTCCATTTATGGGATAAGCTAAAGCATTATGTTAAAAAAGCATTTACTATTATTCTTGCTTCAACAATCGTAATTTGGTTCCTACAAAGCTTTACTTGGAACTGGAAATATATTGAACAGGTTGATGTTAAGGAATTATCTGATGATACATTTGCTGAAATGCTAGAGGATGAAGAATTTAAATCTAAGGTTTTGGCATTAAGTGATGAATATGATGATGAAGTTACCTTTGATGTAATTATTGGTGATGCTGAAGAAGCAGAAAATGCTTCAGCTTACGAAGAAGTTGAAACATTAGTATTTACAAATGCCTTAAGCAAATTTGAAGAAATTACTAATGATAAGGATTATTTAGATACATCTGATTCAATTCTTGCTGGTATTGGTCAATTAATTCAACCTATTTTTACACCACTTGGATTTGGTTCAAACCTTGATCAAGATCGTGGTTGGGTTTATGGCGTTTCTGCTGTTACTGGTTTAATTGCTAAGGAAAATGTTATTTCTACATTCAGTGTTCTTGCACAATGCGTTTCAAATCAAACTGCAACTGATGTAGCTGGATTTAAGGATTTATATATGGCTAACTTTGATGAGGAAGGCGTTAGTGCTTCAGTATTAATGGTTAAAAACTCAGGTGTTGGTGACCATTGGCCAATTCTAATTGCTTTCATTGTATTTAATATGACAACAATTCCTTGCTTTGCTGCAGTAGCTACAGCTAAGGCTGAATTACCTGAGAAGAAGCTTGGACGTACATTATTATTCTGGATTGTAACATCTTATTTAGCATCTATGATTGTATATTTAGTTTTATCTTGGTGGTGGACTTCATTTATATTTGCTGCCCTTGCGGTAGGAGCTGGCTTTGCAATTCATTATATTAACAAATATAAAGATAATAAAAAGATTGCTAGAGCCTAATGCAACCAATTGAAATAATTGTTATTATTCTTTGCGTATTAATAGTTGGTGGTGTTTTAGGTAGTTATATTTATAAAAAAATAAAGCATCTACCAACTGGCGACTGTGCTAATTGTAAGGCCAATATGCAAAGGGCAATGAAGAAATTTAAACGTGAATGTAATTGCAAAACTAAAAATTAGGATGCCATTTTGTGGCATTCTTTTTTTGGAACAAAATGAGGTTTACAATATGAAAAAAATTGCTATAATATGTATTGTGTGTGGCGTATTAATATGCCTAGTACCATTATTTATATCTTTAATTAAACATAGAATAAAAAAATAACAAAAAAACAAAGAAAAGTATTGATTTTAGTTTAAAGAAG
>CALCWU010000080.1 GCA_937905855.1 uncultured Mollicutes bacterium | reverse complement strand
CAAAACAAAAGTGAGATATTTTTAGGTGAAGATGAGACACGATTTGCATTATGTGAAACATTTATGGAAAGTGCGCTTAATTCATTTGCAATTGAATATGAGAGGCAAAATCAAATTGATTTAGACGAATATGGCTTTGGCCCTAATTGTAAAAAATTCTATTTTTCTAAAGGCTTAATTAAAAGTAGATATTCAATTGCTCTTAATGATGTATGGGGTGATGATTTAATAGATGAGGTTGTTATTGGCCCACTATGCAATCAAGATAAAAGGGAACTTAAGGATTTTCTAGCATCTTGTGGTTTAAGAAATGTAGTTGTTAGTGAATCATTATTAAAGGGAAAGGTTAGATTTTAAATTTATGAAAAAATTAGTTTCTTTATTTACATATATAGAACTATTCTTAGCAGTTATTTCTTTTGTCATAATTTTAAATTTTTCTGAATATGAGGAAAATTTAGGACTAGTTTTGAATGATTATTTAAGATATATTCCTCTAGCTTTGAATTTGATAGTGTTTGTTATGCTCATTATTGAATTTAGATTAAGTGGTAGAATTTTTGTTGGAAGGCTTATACTTGCTTCGATGTTTGTTTTGATGATGATTTTTTTAAGTGTTAATAAGAAGATAGATCTTTTTAATACAATACTTATGATAATTGATTTAATTTATTGTGTGCTAGCAATTATAACAATAATTAAATTTGGTAAAAATCATAATGATAAAAAGATTGAATTACCAGAGGGATATTTTAGCAAAAAATCACTTTATATCTTTAATTTTGAATTAGTTTGTTGTATTATATTATATGCGTTAGTTTTATTTTTAGCTATATATTATAAGAAGTATTTTGTAATACCAATTGGTCTATTATCTTGTATGATTATAATATGGTTATTTTCTATATTTAACATATATAATGATAATAGATTTATTCGTGATTTTTATAAGAATTTAGATTATGATAGATTTATAAATAAGATAAATCTTATTTATAGTGAGAATTTAAATTCAAATACGAGAAGTACTTTAAAATGTAATGAATATAATGCTTTATGCCTAATCAATAAAGAAAAGGCTAATGCTTTATTTTTAAATATTATAGTGCCAAGCAGTAAATTGAATTTAGGTGTTTATAATAATACCAAATTATTATATTTAGCTTTAAATGGCTTTTATGATGAATTTGATTTGTTTGTTAAAAAAATGAAAATAAATAAGAATATAAGCTATTTAATTAGTCTTAAAAATGCTTTAGCATTATGTGCAAGTGAAGAAGAGCTTGATTTATATTTTAATCTTAAAACTAATAAAAAATATAATTATTATTTTAATTGCTATGTTAGATATTTATATTTTAAGGGTTTAAATAATGATAAATATTTAGAATATGAATTATTATTAAAGCAAGAAAATAATAAGCTGTTAGAAACAAAAAAGGATTTGTAGGAGTGTGTTATAATGAGTAATATTATTTTAACTGGAGATAGACCAACAGGAAAATTACATATTGGCCATTATGTTGGATCGTTAAGAAGAAGAGTTGAATTACAAAACGATCCTAAATATGATGAAATTTATATAATGATTGCTGATGCGCAGGCTTTGACAGATAATGCTGATAATCCTAGCAAGGTAAGAGATAATATTTTAGAGGTTGCCTTAGATTATCTAGCTTGTGGATTAGACCCTAAAAAGGTTAATATCTTTATTCAATCACAGGTCAGTGAGCTTTGCGAACTATCATTTTATTATATGAATTTAGTAACAGTTTCTAGGGTTTCTCGTAATCCAACTGTAAAGGCTGAAATTGCAATGCGAAATTTTGAGCAGAGTATTCCTGTAGGCTTCTTTACATATCCTATTTCTCAGGCAGCTGATATTACAGCATTTATGGCTAATATTGTACCTGCAGGTGAAGATCAAGAGCCAATGATTGAGCAAGCTAAGGAAATTGTTAGAAAATTTAATGCAACTTATGGTGATGTATTGGTTGAGCCAGAAATTGTTTTACCAACCGAAAAATCTGCTAGAAGATTACCAGGTACTGATGGTAAGGCAAAGATGAGTAAGTCACTTGGTAATTGCATTTATTTATCTGATGATGAAGCAACTATTAAGAAAAAGGTTATGAGTATGTTTACCGATCCTAATCATTTAAAGGTAGAGGATCCAGGCTCACTTGAGGGTAATACGGTATTTATTTATTTGGATGCCTTCTATGAGGAAGGAGATTGTGCTAAGTTTTGGCCAGAGTATAATAATCTTGAAGAAATAAAGACTCATTATCAAAGAGGTGGACTTGGCGATGTTAAGGTAAAGAAGTTCTTAAATAATATCTTACAAGATCGACTTCGTCCAATTAGAGAAAAGCGTCACGAGCTTGAAAATAATATTGAATATGTTGTTAATGTTTTACGTGAAGGAAGCATTAAGGCTAAGGCTAAGGCCGCTAAGACATTAGAAAGTGTTAGAAAAGCAATGATGATTGATTATTTTAATGATGATATGCTACTTAAAGCAAGAAGGGAAAAAGAAAATGAAATTAAATAAAGGTTTAACAAAGGCTATAATTGATTCGATTATTATCGCGTTAATTGGATTACTGTTCATTGTAATTAATCCAGCTAAATTGATGCATGTTGTTTTAATAATTGTTGGTATTTTTGTTATTATTGTTAGTGCAAATGATATATTAGTTAATTTATCAGTTCCTGTAAGAGGACCTATTACAACAACTAATTTAGTTATGTCTATTGTTTCTTTAGTTGTAGGTATAGCTATGATTATTTGGCAAAATACACTTATGTCTGTAATTTTAGCTGTTTGGTTTATTGCTATGCCAATTGTAAGAATTGCTACATCAGTTGATAAGAAGGTGCAATTCAAGCATGAAATTCCTCTTTTTGTTGTAGGTATTATTCTACTTATCTTTGGACCTTGGTCTATTTTAGATGTATTATTTAAGGTTATAGGTGGTATTTTAATTGCTGCTGCAGTTGTTGATTTAATTTATTATCTTGTATTAGACCATAAAGCTAAAAAGGCAAGTAAGGTAATGGACGCTCATATAATTAGTGAGAAGGATGTAAATAACTAATAGCGAGGAATAAAATGGATTGCTTAATAGCTTATAACCCCTATAGTGGTAAAGAAAAATTCATCAAACATAAGGATTATGTTATTAACAGATTAAAAGAAAAATTTACCAAAATTGATGTTTTTTGTTCAGATGCCCAAAAAAGTATTACTAAAAAAATAAAGGAATATGGAAGTCTCTATAAATGTGTAATTATTTGTGGTGGCGATGGAACATTAAATGAAGCTATTAATGGATTAATGCTTATCCCAGCATCTCTTAGGCCAATACTTGCATATTTGCCATTTGGAACGGTTAACGATGTTGGTCATATGTTAGGCTTAAATAAGAATATCAAGAAGACAATTGATAATATTTTAAATCTAGACTATGTAGATATGGATGTTTGTAGGCTAAACGGAAAGTATTTTACTTATGCTGCTGCAGCCGGAAAATTTACAAGTGTTAGCTATGAAGCAAAAAAAAGTATGAAGAAGCATTTTGGAAGAATGGCTTATTTTTTAGAAGCATTTAAAAAGCTTAAGGATAAGGAGAAAATTAAGGTTAAAATAGAGATTGGCGATAAGGTAATTGAAGGTAGCTATTATGTCATTAACTTGTATAGAAGAAACCCAACTAAGCTTAATGATGGATTAATTGATTTAACTCTAATTGAAACTAAAAAATTGAATTTTAGCTTTATAAATTTAGGTATGTTCTTTTTATTTGGTGACCACTGGAAAAAAGGTATAACTAGTATTAGTACCAATAGCTTTAAAATTATTAGTGAAAATGAGCTTGCTTATAATGTTGATGGTGAGTTGGCTTTTAATTCTTCTATAGCTGAATGTATAGTTATAGATAAAGCAGTTAAAATTGTTGTTCCTAAAAAAATAGAAAAGAAATATTTTTAGTATAATAAAAAAGATTAAGTGAAAAAATAGTTATAGGTGATATGATGAACCCTAACCGTTTAAAGACATTTAATCTTTTTTTCTTTGCATTATTTTTTCAATTTGTTATGTATAAATTTATGATAATGCCATCATTATATGATAATTATGGCAATAATGGTATTTTATTTTTTTTAATTGCCATCTTAATTACAATTGCTCTTTTTTTTATTCCGGATAAATATTTTAAATCTTTATTTAATAATAAAATAGCTGAAGTTTTTTTAGGAATAGCCGCTTTAATTAATGTTGCTGTTCAATTAGCAATTGGGACTAATGTTGTTTATAAATTGTTCTACGAGGATGCAAGCTATTTAATTTTTATAATTATGTTTGTTATAGCTATTATGATTATAACAAATCTTAATTCTTCACAAATCATTAATTTAAGTACATCATTTTATATTTTTATTCCACTGATGCTGCTTATTGCCTATATGTTTTCACCAAAGATAAATATTTTAGCAATGTTTAATTTGAAGGGAATTGGCTTTGATTTCTTTTTTTATTGTAATTATGCTCTATCATTAATTTTTCTTTTAGCTAATTTAGAAGCTAATAAAAAAGTAATAATTTTAGGAAGTATAATTGGAAGCATTATTTATATGATTGAATATTTTATGCTAATTGGGGTTGCTGGGGCATCGTTTTTTAAAAGCTATGAATATGTAGGATTTATTACCTATCAAATTCAAATTCCTAATAAGTATATTGGTAATTTTGATTTTATTACTATTATATCATTAAGCTTATGCTTAATATTTAATGTGTCGTATTATTTAAGTATAAGTACCTTTTGTTTTAATTTGGATAGAAAATATAAAAATATATTGTTAATCATTTTGGCTTTAATAAGCTATGTATTAGTTTTTTTTGTTACCTGGATTAAGAAAATATATTTATTAGTTGAGGGAATAATGCTGTTATTTATTTTATTATATTTGGTGATTATAAATGCAAGAAATAATTTCAAACTTCAAAAGAAATAAAGATGTTAAGGTTTTAGAAAATAAGAATTTGGATATTACGATTATTTTTCAAGAACAAGCCTGTGATATAGTTAAATTTTCTATTTACTTGTACCCTAAAATAACGAAGGATGCAAATTTAGAAGAATTATTTTTGGGACTTTGTAAGAAGGTTAATTCTTCGTATAAGGAACTAGAGAGCTATGTTTATAATGGATTATTATTAGTGATATTTAGTCAGGAATTTTATATTTTTGATTTATCTAAAATGCCATCAAGAAGCGTTGGAGATTCAAATGCTGATCCTGAGTCAACCTTTGGATCTCGTGATGGCTTTGTTGAAAGCTATAAGGATAATATAGCAATTATTAGAAGTAGATTAAAATGTAACAACTTAAATATTGATGAATATATAATAGGAAGACGTAGTAAAACTAATGTACTATTACTTAGTATTGAAGATATTCATAATAAAGAAATATTAAATAATATTAAAGAAACATTAGTTAAAATTGATGTTGATGCAATTTTGACAATTGATGATTTTATAGCCTATTTTGCAGCTCATTTAACATTTCCAACATTTCAATATTTAGGAAATCCTGATTTGGCTTGTAGAAGATTGTATCAAGGAGAGTTTGTTATTGTTATTGATAGAATTCCTGTTGTTCTTTGTATTCCAACGACAATTTCTTTAGCAACAAGATTTAGGGTAGATGAATCAAGTATGCGTTTATTTCCTATATTGGAACGTTTTATTTTACTTTTGGCGCTTATTTTTTCTACTGTTTTTTTAGGCATATTTGCGGCTTTTATCACATTTCAAAATGATTGCCTGTCACTTTTAGTGTTATCTATATTAAAGACTAGTCAAAAAAGTGTTGTTGTTCCTATTGCTATCGAAATATTGATAGTTTTAGGTTTATTTGAATTATATCATTTAATTGGTTATAGACAGTCAAAAACGACAATATCAGCTACTGTTGTTTTAATTGGTGGCTTAATTATTGGTCAAAATTTAATGGAAAGTGGTATAGCGGGTGTTTTTATAATAACATTTACTGCTTTGGCATATTTAACAGGATTTGTAGTTTCGGCCAACGCCCAAACAATATTTTCGATATCAATGGTAAGAATTTGTTTACTTTTAGCTTCATTTTTTTATGGCTTTGTTGGACTATGTGTAGCATTAACAATTTTAGGATATCTAGCCTATAATGATCAAATGTTTAATGTTGCTTATTTTCATCCCTTTATTCCCTTTGATATTAAGGATTTAAGAAATTTTTTTGTTCCAACCTCTGCCTTGAAAAATATTTATCGACCAGATGTTTTAAGAGTTAATGATCAAACAAGGAGAAAAAATGAAAAGATTTAGTATTCTTATTTTATTGTTCTTATTATGTGGCTGTTCTTATTCAATAACTAATCATATATATGTAGCAAGTATGCATTTAAATTATAATGATAATGTATTTGAGGCTAACTTTTATATTATTAATTCTTTAGCTATTGGTCTTAGGGAAAATAGTGAAAACAGTAGTGGGGATATTGCGACTATAAAAGCCAAAAGCATTTCTTCACTTTTTAATGAACTTGATTTGACAACCTCACTTGATGTTAATTATATGCATATTTCTTCAATCATTTTAAATCCATCTTTTTTAAATTATGATAATCTAATTGAATTGAAAAATACAGTTAGAGATAATAATAAAATATATTATAATTCAGCAATTTTTATAAGTGATGATGATCCCAAGGATATTTATAATATAAAAAATCCTGGTAAAGAAAACGATTTGTTTTCAATTATTTTATCTCCATTTGAAAGAACACATCTTTATTTAGCTTCTACTCCGCAAACGCTTATAACTTTCATTAGAGATTTAGAAGAAGAAAAGGTGTTGAAAATTCCAACATTTTCATTAAGAGATTGTTGGAACACAGAAGGAGCAAATTATTATCTTGATAAGGTGTGCTATTATTATAATAATAAATATAAAATCTATAATGTAAATGATTATCCTGGACTTTATTTTACCTTGGAACATAATAATTTTTTAATAAGTGATAAAAATTTGAGTGCGAATATTAAAAAATTAAAAATTGTTTATAAACTTAAAGAGAAACTTATAATAAATCTGAAAATTAAATATAAAATTGCCTATTCAAGAGTTGATTCCAAGGCTTATTTAAGACAATATATTTTAAATGAATTAGCAAAACTAAGAAAGATAGATGATGATTATTTAAATCTTAGTTATTTAAATAAACAAACAAAAAAGGAATATACCTATGATGACATAGTATATTCCTTGAAGCTTTAATTTGGCCAAGTACGTCTTGGTCTTTCTGTTACATCAGGAGTGTCTTTAGTATAGAAATCAGTTGATTTTTTCTTATCAACGTTTTTACCATCTTTAACATAAATTGTTTCATTAAACCAAGTAGTATCTTTTAGTTTTATTAAATTATTAGTAGCACTAACGCCTACATTAACTCCGTTTGAAGAAACAATAATATTTCCATTCATAGCTGTAAAAGTCCATTTAGAATTGATATATTCAAGCATAGTTGTTACGTAAACTCGATCAGTATATTTAGCAATTCTATTGATGAATTCTTGAGATGGAAATTGGTTATCAACATCAGGAGTGTATTCAGCCGTACCTGCACAGCAGCATACTGCGCAAATATCTGGTGTAATTTTACTTAATAATACATCATTTGATGATGTTGGTGAACCATGATGTCCGGCCTTAAATAAATCTACATGAGGGAGAGTTTTGTCATCAGTTGATGAATCATAGTAGTTAGCTAGTTTTTCTTCACCTTCAACCTCTAAATCTCCAGTTAGCATAAAATGATGCTCATTATAATTAAACATTGTACATACTGAATAGTTGTTCAAATCACTAGAGGTATTAAAGTAGTAATAATTGTACAAAATATCCATAGTTATTCCAGGAGCAAGAGTATAGGTGCTTTTTGCATCGCCTTCATTGTTGAAACATTCCTTGGCAGTATAATATTTAGTTCCTTTTGAAATTGCATATTCCCTTGCCGCAAGATATTTACCATATAAGGTAGAAGAAGAAAAATCGCTACTTACCTGATTCTTATTTTCTAATGTTTCTTCTTTAGTGGCACTTATTTTTTTAGCTGTCATATAACTAAAATCAATGAAAGTATCAATATCATAGTAATACATTATACCAGTTTTTCCAACATTTTCCCCTTTGAAATTGGTGGCTTTTGTATCAGTATTACCAGCAAATGAGGCTATATGATCAGTATGACCATGAGTAGCGATTACGTATTCAAGCTTACCATCTGTGCAATATTGATTGATATAGCTAATAAGAGTAGGAGCAGATGAACCGTTTGAACCAGCATCAATTAAGATGTCAGTATCGCCAGCTTTAATATAAACTGAATCTCCAGCTGCATCATTTCCAAGCATCATAAAATGAATTTGAAAATCATCATAAATTACACTATCGCCATCAGTACTTGTAGAGCTTGAAGAAGATGATGAACTACTTGGTAGAGATGAAGAATTGTTAGGTAATGTGCTTGATATTGTTGGATTTGTTGAAGGAGATGGTTCATTTGGTTTTAAAATTTTATCCTTGTTTAAAATAACAATAACAACAAGAGCAATAAATAATATTATAGCGAGAATAATAATTATTTTTCTTACCTTAGGCTTTTTAACAGCTTTTTTTACTGAAGCTGCAACAGGATTTGCTTCATCAATTAATGTTGCTTTTAAATCACTTGCTGTTTTTTCAGCATAGCTTTTGGCCTCAGCATAGTTGTCGAAGCTTTTACTTGCTCTTTTTGCACCTTCCTTAATTATTATGTACTTATTGTCTTTTTTCTTTAGATATATTTTCATAGCTTACTCCTTATTTTAATTTTTGATAGATATTTGTAATGTCTTCTAATATTTCTATATGATTAAAATCTTTATGATAGTACAATGATACATCGCGAATCATTGATAAATTCTCAACTGGTAAAATTTTAATTTTGCCTTTCTTTGCGTCCTCCTCACAAAGGCTTTTGGCAAGAATTGAAACACCAAAGTTTTGAGCAACGAGGTCCTTTATAGTCGCAACATTATCAATCTCTAATATGATATTAAAAGAAGATAATGATTCATTTCTACTTTTTAAATTAGCTTCAAAAAGATTTCTTGTACCAGAGCCTGGTAGTCTTAAAATTAAATTTTCATTTTTTAATTCCTCTAATGAAATGATTGCCTTTTTAGCTAAGGGGTTATTTCTAATAGCCAGTACAAGATAATCGGTGTCAAGAAGAATAGAATTAAAGTTAGAATCATTAATTTTACCCTCTAAAATTGCTAAATCTATTTCATAGGTTTTGAGTTTATCATAAAGATTTTTTATAGTATCAGAAATTATTTTTATATGTATATTGCCTTTTTCTTTAGCATATTTAGCTAAAACCTCGGAAATTATATTATTTTCAGCGGTTGGAGTTACGCCAATTGTTAGACCTTTGATATTTCTTTTTTCGTCTTCGATAGCTGGTTTAATTGCTGAATATAAAGACCTGATTCTTTTAGCATATTTTAAAACAATTGCTCCTTCAGGGGTTAGTTGCAGGTTTTTGTTTTGTCTTATAAATATTTTTATGTCTAATTCGGTTTCAATTGATTTTATTTGTTGACTTACTGCTGGCTGGGTAAGACCAAGCTCATCAGCACTTTTTGTGAAATTTTTGGTTTCACAAACGCTTATAAGTGTATCAATTCTTTGATCAATCATTTTTAAACACTATAAGATAAATTTATGGATACCATAATAAATATAATTTTATCTTATCTCCTTTCTTGAATATAATTATACTGCAGATTAGAAGAAGATTCAAGGAAGGAAAGTATTTATGTTATTATTTAATCCAAATTATAAAATTGGAAATATTCTTATTATATTAGGTGGTATATTAATATTAGGATTTTTCGTCACCAAATTAACAAGAAAAATTAAATTACCAGATGTAACTGGTTATATTGTTTTAGGCTTCTTAATTAATTTAATTATTAATGATAGCTATATAAATGAATTTGTGGATGGCAGTAGTTTTATTAGTGATATTGCGTTAAGCTTCATTGCTTTTGGAACGGGGAAGTTTTTCTTATTTAAGGAAATAAAAAAAGACCTTAAGCCTACATTAATTATTACGATATTTGAGGCTACATTGGCTGGTCTTTTTATATTTATTTTAATGTATTTTGGCTTTAGGATGTCTCTAGCTTTTTCATTAATATTAGCTGCAGTTGCAACATCTACAGCGCCGGCATCTACACTTATGACTATTAAGCAATATGATGCTAAGGGTGATTTTGTTAAAACATTATTACAGGTTGTAGCACTTGATGATATTATTTGTCTTGTTTTTTATAGTATCTGTATATGTGTTGCCTCTAATTTGGAAAACAGTTCTTTAAATATTAGTTTAATATTAA
>CALCWU010000079.1 GCA_937905855.1 uncultured Mollicutes bacterium | reverse complement strand
AGCCTGATGGCTTTTTAGCAATTACTCCTCTTGGCGGCTGGAATCCAGCTGTTGTCGCAGCACACGAGGTTGTTGTTACTACTAAAACTGGTGAACTTCATGGTGTTGTGGGAGCGAATCCTCCTCATAGTGGTGGTAATCCTATGGAGGATAGAAGAAAATTTTTTGAAGGCGCCTTTGTAGATATTGGTGCTACTTCAAAGGATGAGGCCCTTGAAATGGGCGTTAGAATTGGTGATATGGTTACGCCATATCAAGAATTTAAGGTTTTAGGCAAGGATCAAAAGCATTTGCTTGCAAAGGCTTGGGATTGTCGAATTGGCTGTGCCATGGTTTTGGAGATTATGAAAAATCTTCATGAATCTGGAACACCAAATATTTATGCTGGAAGTGGAAGCGTTCAAGAGGAAGTAGGATGTCGTGGTGCTCAAACAACTGCTTACATAGCATCTCCTAAAATTGGCTTTGCCTTCGATGTATCATTAGCTAATGATTATCCTGGCGGTGGCGACAAAGATGGCTTTGAATTTGGAAAAGGTCCACAAATTCATTTAATGGATAGTGGAATGCTTGGACATCGTGCCTTATTTGATTTTGTAGTTTCAGTGGCTGAGGAGTGTAAAATTCCATATCAGGTTACCGTATTAAAGGCTGGTGGAACTGATGGAGCTAGAATAAGCCAAATGAAGAATGGTGCTCCTACATTATTTATTGGAATTCCTTCACGTTATATTCATTCTCAAACTTCAATGATTTATCGTGATGATTACGAAAATGCTGTTAAGCTTATGACAGAAGTTATTAAAAGATTAGATTCAAAAACAGTAGAAGAAATTTGGCATAATTAAAATTAAATTTAATAAAAAAAACAGGTGTTTGAATATTGTACTCAAACGCCTTTTTTTTTGCTTGTCGAATAAAATTCGGCTAAAATTCAAAATATATTTAAAAAACAATACTTTTTTGACAAAAAAAGCGCTTTTATTGTCTTTTATTTATGCAATTATGTTGAATATTAAATAAAATAGTGATATAATCTTTTCAAACTTGAAAAATCACATAATTCGCCATATTTCACCCACATTTGTAAGAATTTAGCCCACGTTTTCGCAAATTAAAAAATATGGTAAAACTGATTTTATAGTTTTTTAACGATTTATATGTATTTGCCCGAATGCATACCAATTTCGAAAAAATTTAGAGAAAATTATTAGATAATTTTGATTTACTATCTTTTTGAACAAATATGTATAGGTTGTAGACATTTTGAAGAAAGGCAGTAAAGGACGTTATAGTCCCCCTAGAAGTTAAAAATGAAAAAGAAAAATGTAAGAATTAAATTCACACCGATGATTGTTTTACTTGCAATGCTAGGAACATTAGGACTTGCTTCATGCGGTAAGGATAATCCTACTACCTCATCACAAGAGCAGATATCTAGTGAATCTAAAGATTCGTCTAGTTCATCGAATAGTACATCAAGCAGTAGCTCTACATCTTCTTCAACATCAAGTTCAAGTTCTTCAAGTAGTTCAACTACTTCAACACCTGAGCCAAGTAAAGAGGTTTTTAGCGTAACATTTGATCCACTTGATGGAAAAATGAGTGATGAGACAACTATTAGTGTAGAAGACGGAAAAGTTGTTACTAAGCCAGCAGATCCAATTAAAATTGGCTATAAATTTATTGAATGGCAATATAATGGAGAAGCTTATGATTTTACAAAACCAGTAACAAAGTCTATTAACTTAGTTGCAAGCTATGACATTGATAATAAAACATATACAATTAGATTTAACACTGATGGTGGAAGCGATATTGAAAGCATTACAGGATTAAAGAGAAATGAAACTGGTAGTGCTCCAACAACTCCTCCAACTAAGGAAGGATATGAGTTTGAAGCTTGGCAGTATAATGGTAAAATATATGATTTTACTGAGCCAGTTACATCAAATATAACCTTAGTAGCTAGATGGAAGGTTGCTAAATTTAATGTTACCTTTGATACTAATGGAGGCTCTTTAGTAGCTACTCAAAGCGTTGAATACGGAAGAAAGGCTACAAAGCCTGCAAATCCAACTAAGGAAAACGCAACATTTGTTGGTTGGTTTGTTAAGGGTAGCGATGAAGAATTTGATTTCGATACACCTATTAAAGAGGTAATCAGTCTTGAGGCTAGATGGATAAATAGTTACACTGTTACATTCCTTAACCCAGATGCTTCCTTAACTGCTCAAAAGGTTATTACCTTTATCACTAAGGAAAATACAAATATTAATGAGCAGTATCAAGCAAATTCAGATGTTGTTAGTCCAAGCAGTGGCTATTCGCATGAAAAGTATTGGAAGTTTATAGGATGGTATATTGAGGGTAAGGATGAAAAATTTGATCCTACAATGCCTATAACCGAAAATATTACTTTATATGCAAAGTGGGATAAATATTATTATGTAGCTTTTTCTGAGTCAGATTATGAAGAAATAGTTGTTCATGAGGGAGATTATGCTACTAGACCAGCTGATAAGGCTGACAAGTATGGACATCCATTTGATGAATGGTATTATAGTGGCGAAATTTTTGATTTTGAAAATACACCTATTACAACTAATATGGTTCTAACTGCTCGTTATAAATATTTCTTAAGATTTAATACAACTGGTGGTAGCTCTGTTGATGAACAAATAATTGGCTATGGAAAATATGGCGCAAAACCAGATGATCCTACAAGAAGTCATTATTATTTTGTAGGTTGGTATAATAGTGGTAGAGAATATAATTTTGAAGCTTCAGCAATTACTGGAGATATTACCCTAACTGCTCGCTGGTTATATGTATTTAATGGCGAAGGAACTAAAGAAAGCCCATATTTACTTGAAAATGATCTTGATGTTACATATTTTAGCAAATATGTAAATTCAGATGCTCAGGATTCAAGAAATGGTGTAATATATAAGGATGCATATTATAAGCTAGCAAATGATATTGCTTTAACTAGTGAGTTTACGCCAGTTGAAGGCTTTAATGGAACACTTGATGGAGGCTCTCATAAGATTAGTAATATTAACATTAATACTAATGGCTTAAAGAATGTTGGATTCTTCGCAGTTTTAGGCCAAAATAGTCTTGTTAAGAATTTAGCATTAGATAATG
>CALCWU010000078.1 GCA_937905855.1 uncultured Mollicutes bacterium | reverse complement strand
ATAATTAAGGGTTATGAAGCGACCTGCTATTCTTCAGGCTTAACAGATGGTGCTAGGTGTAGTAGATGTGGTGAAATATTAAAAAGCCAAGTAATTGTTCAAAAGCTTAGTCATCAATATGAAGGTGAACCGATTAATCCAACCTGCACAAATAGTGGACATATAGATTATAAATGTATTTTATGTGGTGATACCTATAGTGAAGAGTTAGAACCACTTGGACATAGTGAAGAAATAATTAAGGGTTATGAAGCGACCTGCTATTCTTCAGGCTTAACAGATGGTGCTAAGTGCAGTAGATGTGGTGAAATATTAAAAAGTCAAAAGATTATTAATATAGTTAATCATAATTATCATAATGCAATATGCATTTATTGTAATTATTTGAATTCATTAATGCTTGCTTCAGATTACGGCTATAATTATTTACTTAATTTGACGAATGGTTTAGAAATGCAAAAACTATATAATGATTTAGCAGAAGCATCTTTAGTTTTTAATGATAATTATGATTTAGATTTGGTAAATGAAAATGTTGCATACATTAATTACTCTAAATATAATTTAACTAAGGAAGAGGCTGGATATGTTTGGTCACTTTTTAGAAAGGATAATCCTCAATATTTTTGGTTAAGATATGGACTTAGATATGGTAAGGTTACAGATGATGAGGATCCTAGTAATAATTATAATTTTTTAGAGCTTTTAGCTTTTGAGGATTTTTATAAGGGTAGTGTAAGAAAAAAATATAATGACTTGTTAGTTGATTATATTAAATTATATGTTGATGAGCATATTAATGAATCAAATTACAATAAGGCTTTATTTTATCATGATTTGATAATTAATCAAATTGATTATAAATATGATTCAAACAATAAGCCTGATTCTAGTGGAATTGCCCATAGCATTGCTGGAGTTTTAGATTCAAGTGGTGTTGTTTGTGAAGGCTATGCTAAAATGTTTGAGATTATGCTTAGAATAAGCAATGTATCAGTTTTATATGTTACCGGTGGTAATCATGCTTTTAATTTAGCACAAATGGATGATGGTAATTGGTATTGGTTTGATTTAACTTATGATGATACCAAAGAATTAGCAAGTGGTGTTAAGCATACATATTTTTGTGTAAATGACACTGAGGCCTTAGTCGACAATAATATTTCGGTTTCATTTAACTTCTTAAATACTCATGAGCTTGATTCATATACAGATATTAGCTATAAGGGCTCATATGAGTTACCTAGTCGTTCGAGTGTGGTATTTAATGCTTCGGCACATAATATTAGTGCTGTAAGAAAAGAGGATGAAAAATAAATGAAAAAACTTAAATATTTAATTTTATTGATAATCCTTTTTAGCTTATTGGGCTGTAGAAGAGTTAATATAGCATCTCATACGCATTTAGCTGTTTCTAAATCATATGATGAATTAGAGCATTATGACGTTTGCTCATGTGGTGAAATATTTAATCGCGAATCTCATAGCTTTCAAGGCGAGATGTGTAGCTGTGGGTATGACAAATATGAAAGTAATTTTTATTATGATGAAGATAATAAAATAGTAGGAATTAAGGAAAGCGTAGCAGAGTTACATATTCCTAAAAGCCACAATGGTAATGAAGTTGTTGAAATTAAAGCAAATTGCTTTGGTAATTTAAAATCGCTGACGACACTTTATCTTTCATCTTCAATAAAAAAAATAAATGATGATGCCTTTATTGGATGTGAGAATTTAGACAGTGTTTTTTATTATGGAAATGTAAGCGATTGGTGTAACATTGAATTTACTAATATTTATGCTAATCCAATGATGTGTGGAACGAGCTTTTATTTTTGGGATAATGATAGATTTTCACTATTAGATGAATTAAATATTCCAAGTGATATCACAAAAATTGAAAATACCTTTTGTGGCTTTAGTAATATAACTAAAGCTACAATTAGTGATAGCTTAGAAGAAATTGGTGAAAACTCATTTTATAATTGTATATCACTTACAAATATTGAATTTGGAAAGAATATTATAAATATTGGTAAAAATGCTTTTTATAATTGTAGGAAGCTAAAAGAAATTTCATTTGGTGATAATGTAAATAATATTGGTGAATTTGCCTTTTATGGTTGTACATCACTTCAAAAATTAACTTTTGATAAAAATATAAAAAATATTTTTAACTTTGCTTTTGCTGAATGTAATAGCATTAAGGATATTTATTATAATGGAAGCATTAATGATTGGCTTTTAATTAGCTTTGAAGTAGAAGCTAATCCTATAAGATATGCATCTAGCTTTTATTATTTAGAAAATGAAAATTATGTTAAGCTTGTTGATTTAATAATTTCTGATGATATAACTAAAATTGGTAATTATCAATTTTATGGCTATCAGGGTTTAAAAACAGTTCTAATGAAAAATGTTTTAGAAATTGGTAATGACGCCTTTAATAATTGTATTAATTTAACAGTAGTTGACACAACAACAAAATTAAAGGTGATTGGTGATAGAGCGTTTATGAAATGTATTAGCTTAAAGGCTTTTGAATTATCTAATAATATAGTAAGTCTTGGTAATAGAGTTCTTTATGGTACTAGCTCATTGGAAAAACTAATTGTTCCTAGTGGCTTCAGCATTGGAGTTTTATTTGATGGAAATGTACCTGCATCCTTGAATGAGGTAATATATAAATAAAATGTTAGCTTTGGCTAACATTTTTTTCATAGAAGATAGCAATTGTTTTTGGACCACAATGGCAAAGCATCGTAGAATCAATTTGATAAGAATAAATATTTAAATTACTATTTTCCTTCAATAATTTATTTTTAAGTATTTCTAGCTCATCGAGGTTATTTGTGTATGCGATAAATACATTATTGTTAAGATGCTCATTAAAAAATAATTTACATAAGCCATCAATAGCTTTTCTTTTGCCAAGATGAACACCAGTTATTTTAAGCTTTCCAGCTTCATTTGTACTTACAATAGGCTTAAGACGTAAAATATTGCCAACAATTGCCTCTGATTTTGATAATCTACCACCTTTATATAAATGGTCGAGTGAGCCAATAGTAAAATGAGAGGAAATTTTAACGTTATTTAATTCATTAACTATTTCCTTTAGGCTCAAATTCTTGTTATCAAGTTCTAGAGCTTTTAAAAGATAAATTAATATGCCAGCACTACCTGTTTTTGAATCAAAAACAGCAATGTTTTCGTTATTTTCGCTAGCAATAATGGCATTTTGAAAATTAGCTGATAATCCTGATGAAAGACTAATATATAAAATTTTATTGCCTATATTTAGATCGTCTTTAAAGGCTTCTTGAAAATCATAGGGATTAATACAGCTTGTTTTTATTTTATTATTACTATTAAGAATTTCGTCAATATTTTCTAAATTTAGGGGATTTATCTCCTTATCATTTAAATAAAAATAGTTTGGTATAACCTTAATATCATATTTATCTATTAATTCCTTTGTTATACTTGAACATGAATCTACATATATTTTTATATTACTCATAATAATCCTTTACTTTAATAATTAAATATTATATACTTTTAATGCAACATTTGTTGCGATAATGTATAATAGCATATAAAGATTAATAAATCTATATGTCTTGTTATTATTGCAACATATTTGGAGGTTTGTGGCATGAAAAGTAAAGAATTTTCTAAGGATTGTTTTTATAACGCTTTAATTAGCTTATTGGATGAAGAAGAATTTTCGAATATTCAAATATCAGAAATATGTCATAAAGCAGGATTTAATCGTTCTACATTTTATCGTAATTATAAATCAAAAATTGATATTATTATCGACAAATTTAATAGTGAGGCTATAAAATGTCGGAAGGCTATAGATTCATCTAGTGATCATTCTTTATTAAATAGAATTACGATTTTATTTGAAATGCTAAAAGAAAATTCTAAGGTGTTTATTTTGATGCATGAGGCATCGCTAGATTTTCAAATGTTTTTGGTATATAAAAACATTTATAAATATGAGAATTTTAGTAAGAACTACGAGTTTGATTATTTTGCTGCAGGAAGCTATGGTGTAATTATGGATTGGGTACTCTCTGGTATGAAGGAAACTGCCAAGCAAATGGCTAAAATTATTACCAATCTAATTAAATTATAGGTTTTTATTTAGAATACGCCAAAGGGTAGTTCGACCAATTCCTAGCCTTTTAGCTGTTAGGGTTTGGTTATAATTACATTCCTTTAAAACATAACAACAAGCATTATATTCAATTTCAGATAGATTCTTATTTTCAATATTAAAGTAGCTAATATTTTGGTAGGTTTCATTATTTAATATGTTTTTTACATCATTTATTGTTGGTTTTTCAAAGCTTTTTAGTTCATTTACTATTCTAATAAGCTCACTTTCATTTTGAAAATAATTATAGTTATATAATAAATTTAGGGAATCATTATCTAAAATAAGCTTTAAAGCTTTTAAATGATCATTGATGATTTCTTTTTTTTGCTTAGAATTATTAAGAGATGGGATTCTAATTAAATAATAGGTTATTTGATTGAACTCTTTAATAAGATTATTATCATTATCATTAATTAGAACTATAAGCTTATTATTGGCTGTAAGCTTGGAATCAGATATATAACTAATTAAGCTTGCTAAAGCATAATTGCCTAAAGCATTTAAATTTTTCAAAATTATTATATGGTTATCTAAATTTAAAATAGAAGATGGACTTGTTAATAATGTGTTAAATTCTTTTTTAGTAATTAAATTAAAATCAAGGATAAAGCTAGTGCTATCTTTATATGAAGAAGAATCAATTATTTTTTTTACAAGCATATCTTCACCAGAACCATCTTGATAAAGTAGACAAATTGGAATATTATTAATTGAATATAAGGAAATACTTTTATTTATATCTAAAGGAATATGATAATTGTCTAAAGAGGAAGGAATGTAGATATAATTATATTCAATGCTTTTGTTGATTGTTATTCTTATAGCAATGTATTTATTATTAGCAAAATGAAATTTTTTACTATTAATATTAATTAAATAATTTTGCTTTTTTAAAGCAATGGATTTGTTTTTAGCTAATAGTTCTTTTAAATTATTATTTATAATTTGTTCTATATCTTTATTAAAGATGGGGAAAATTATTGATTTTTTAATTAATTGCCCAAATTCATTATAAATAATAATATTGGTATGCTCATTCATTAAAAATGCTGCGAGAATTGCTTCTTCATTTTTTTGCTTATTAAGATTTAAATAAAGCTCCTTTCCTTTTAAATAGGCATTTTCTAAGGATTTAAAGCTGTTTTTTAAAAGCTCTGATTTTATTCCTTGATTTTTAAGATAATTTTTGGTGCTTGCTCCAGTATATATTAAATTAAATTCTTTGATGTAATTTATTTGGGGGAGAAGGTCGTTATTACCTTTAATAGTAATAGTTTTAATATTGTTGAAATTTAAAAGCTTTGCTTCATTTGTTAGGTTTTCTTGACCAATTATTAAGGTTTGTGATGAGGACTTAATATTAATTGTTGAAAGAATGTCATAAATTGATAACCCAATATCGATAACAATGGTTTTAGTTATTTTTTTTAGATAGGAATATACTCCACCTCTTGATATAATTAAATCATAGCTGTGGGTATCTAAATAAATTTTAATTTTTTCCTTGTGATGACCATCACAAAATAAAAAGTCGATGTTATCTTCTTTATATTTATTTGTAAGCTCTAAAACAATATCTTTCATATCTTCATACACATATACAATTAATGTTTTCATTATATTCACCTGATTTATTTTAACATTTTTTATCAATTGTTTCAATATGAAACAAATAAAGTGGTGTGTGCATTTTACATACATTTGTTTTATTGATAAAATAATAGTGGTGATAGAAATGAAGACTTTATTTATTAGTCCAGTATCGATTAGTGTAGAGCTTGAAAATTTTGAGATTTATTATTGTGATACTTATAAAGTTTATTTAAATGGTAAATATCTTTATGAGGGAAATACTAATGTTTTATCTATCTATGATTTAGTACCTAATACTAATTATAAGCTAGAAATAATTAGCGATAAATTTTTAGAAGAACTATGCTTTAAAACTAAAGGCAAAAAATTAAAGGTTATAAAATCTAATGACTTTAATGATGCAACAGAAGTTGTGCAAAAGGCTATTGATGATTTAAATGAAGATGAAACTTTAGTTTTAGATGGTAAATTTAAAATTGTTGCATTATTTATTAGAAAGGGTATAGATCTATATTTAAAAAAAGGAACCATTTTGCTTGGTGAAACAGATAGAAATAAATTTCCAATTTTAAAGCATGATGAATTTTTAAATGGAATACCTCTTGGAACATGGGAAGGCGATTTTGATGATAGCTTCGCTTCAATAATTACTATTATTGGCGCAAAAAATGTTTCAATTTATGGAGAGGGAATAATTGATTGTAATGCGCAAAATTCCGATTGGTGGATTAATCATCGTGTAAAAAGAATAGCTAGACGTCCAAAAGGAATATTTATACATACAAGTGAGAATGTTACATTTGATGGTATTAGAGTATGTAATACACCATCATGGAATCAGCATCCATTTTATTCTAAAAATATCAATTATTATAATTGTGAGCTTATTAATCCTTTTAATTCACCAACAACTGATGGTATTGATCCTGAATCATGTGAAAATGTAAATATAATTGGTTGTAAAATTAGTGTTGGTGATGATTGTATAGCAATTAAATCTGGTAAAATTAATTTTGCAAGATTATATCATAGACCATCTAGTATGGTTACAATTAGAAATTGTCTTATGAACAATGGTCATGCTGGTGTGACAATTGGAAGTGAAAATAGTGGTGGAGTAAATAATGTTTTAGTTACGAAATGCTTATTTGATCATACTGATAGAGGAATAAGAATTAAATCACAGCGTGGTAGAGGTAAGGATTCAATTATCGAAAATATTACATTCCATAACATTAAAATGGATAATGTTAAAGCACCGTTTGTTATAAATGCTTTTTATAAGGCTGGAAATGATGTAATTGATGATAGATTTAATAGAGATTATTTACCAGTCAATGATTTAACACCGAGATTAAAAAGTTTTGAATTTAGTAATATTTCTTGCCTTAATGTTTCTTTGGGCTTAGCTCATTTTTTAGGACTTCCTGAGGCTATGATTGAAAGTGTAGTTTTAAATGATATTATAGTTACCTATAATAAAGATGCAACGCCTA
>CALCWU010000077.1 GCA_937905855.1 uncultured Mollicutes bacterium | reverse complement strand
GCCCTTATAGGGGAGCCTAAATACCACCCGTTGAACGGGTGGATTGTTATTTATTAGGAAATTATAAATAGTAGTTATACATAAATTAATAATTAAAGATGGTTAATATTGTAAAAGGCATCCTATAATAAATTAGGTTATAATAAATTTGAGAGGAGTGAGTGTTATGCCAAATATAAAACCAGTATCTGATTTAAGGAACTATGCAAAGGTATTGCGAGACATTACAGTTGGAGAGCCTGTATTCTTGACAAAAAATGGTAGGGGTAGGTATGCCATTGTCGATATAGATGAATATGAAAAAACAAAGGCTGTGATTAAACTAATGAGTGAACTTTCCAAAGGCGAACAGTCTGGGAAGGAAAAAGGATGGACGAATATTGCTGATGTTGAGAAAATGTTAGGTATTTTCAATGACTAATATATAATTTTTACAAAACGCAATTACAAGTTTTATACATATGTCAACTCAACGTTCTACTAAATTAAAAATCACAAGCATATTGGGCTTTCTCAGCGGTTAAACCTTCAAGATAAGAATTTAGTTGTTCATATATTCTAGTTTTTCAATTTTTAAGTAAAATTATTGTTTTGAAGTAAGTTATGAAGTTACTTCAATGTTTCATTGAAGTAGTATTGAAGTTGGCATTGAAGTAATTAATATCTTTAAATAAAATTGGAAATATTGTATAATATAAGTACACTAAACGATTGGAGATAAAATAATGAAATATAGTGGAACAAAGACTGAACAAAATCTTCGTGCTGCCTTTGCCGGAGAATCAGAGGCAAGAAATAAGTATACTTATTTTGCATCTGTTGCTAAAAAGGAAGGCTATGAACAAATAGCAAATATTTTCTTAAAGACTGCTGAGAATGAGCGTGAGCATGCTAAGCTTTGGTTTAAGGAGCTTGAAGGTATTGGAAATACTATGGATAACCTAAAGGCTGCAGCTCTTGGTGAAAATTATGAGTGGACTGATATGTATGAAACATTCGCTCGTGAGGCTGAAGAGGAAGGCTTTACTGCTCTAGCTAAAAAATTTAGACTTGTTGGGGCAATTGAGCGTGAGCATGAAAAACGCTATAGAGCTTTACTTAATAATATAGAGACCTCTAGTGTTTTTGAGCGTAGTGAGGTTAAAATTTGGGAATGCCGTAATTGTGGTCACATTGTAATTGGAACAAAGGCTCCAGAGGTATGTCCTGTATGTGCACATCCTCAGTCATATTTTGAAATTAAAGAAGAAAATTATTAATATTGATTAGGAAGTATCAAAATTGATATTTCCTTTTTTAATGTATTTACTATCTAATAATTTTATGTTAAAATTAACTCGGATTAAACCGAGTCGGAATGGAGCGAGTTAAATGAAATTTATTGGAAGAACTGATGAATTAAAAAAATTAAATAAAGTTATTAAAGCAAACTATGCTACTACAACATTAATTTATGGTAGACGAAGAGTAGGTAAAAGCGAACTTGTAAAGTATGCATTAAAAGAAAATAAAGGCATTAAAATATACTATGAATGTAAAGAAGTTGCAGAAAAAAGTAATGTTAACGGGTTGTGTGAAGTTTTATCAGAAGTAATGAATTTACCAAAACTTGGATTTGATGACTTTGAGTCAATTCTTAAATATATTTTCGAATTATCAAAAAAGGAAAAAATAATTTTAGTGTTAGATGAATATTCATATTTAAAGAAAACTATAAAAGGAATTGATAGTATCCTTCAGTCATTAATTGATAAATATAGTGAAGAATCTACAATGTCATTTATATTACTTGGTTCTTATGTTGATATTATGAATTCGCTTTTACTGCCATCAAATCCCTTATATGGGCGAGTAGATTTAACTATTAATCTTAAACCAATGGATTATTATGATTCATCATTATTTTATCCTTCATATTCAGCTGAAGATAAAATTAGAGTTTTTTCTGTTTTTGGTGGTATTCCTTACTATAATAGATTAATTGATGAAACAAAAACTGTAAAAGAAAATATAATTGAATTAATTGCTTCAGATGGTGCTAGACTAGAGAATGAGGTATCAATGTATTTAAATTCGGAAATTTCAAAAATTGTTAATGCAAATGAAGTTTTGGCTTCTTTAGCAAAGGGATATTGCAAATATAGTGATATATTATCACAATCACATGTTTCAAGTGGACCAACATTAGTTGATGTACTCGACAAACTTTCAAAAATGGAAGTTATTTTGAAATCGAGTCCTATTAACGATCCAAACAATAAAAAAAGATCAAATTATTATATTTCGGATAACTTATCTTTATTCTATTATAGGTATATTTTTAAATATTTATCGCAAATTAAAATAATGGATTCAGATTTTTTTTATTCTAAATATATTGAAAAAGATTTTGAAGAACAATATGTTCCACATGTATTTGAAAAAATATGTATGCAATACTTAATTAGAAAAAATAAAAAAGGTGAAATTGACCCTCCTTTTGAAAAAATTGGAAAATATTATTATGATAATCCTAAGGAACATACAAATGGTGAATTTGATGTTGTAACATATGATTCTAATGGGTATGTTTTCTACGAAGTTAAATTCAGAAAAAAGCCATTAACCAATACAATGATTGATGAAGAAATTAATCAAGTTAAGTTAACAGGATTAAATTGTTATAAGTATGTTTTTATATCTAAAGTAGATTTTTTTGGCGAAAGAAGAGATAATGTGAAATTTATAGATTTAAATGATTTTTATAATAAATAAACTAACATTATATATTGATAGTTATCGATATATGATGTATAATTAAAAGCTGAGGAAGTGATGCTAATGAATTTAGAGGAAGCTAGTAATTTATTTAAATTGCTTGGTGATGCTAATCGCCTTAAAATTGTTAAAATTTTAGTTAATGCTGGTGAAGTATGTGCTTGTAAATTTTTAAATTGTGTTGATTGTGGTCAATCTACATTATCATTTCATTTACAAATTCTTAAGGAAAATGGAATTGTTAGCTGTAGAAAAGATGGTAAGAAGATGCTATATAGTGCAAACAATGAGCTGTTAAAGGAATTAATGGAATTTATGTATAGGCCTTGTGAGAATTTTAAAAAGGAGCTATTTAGCTGTGAATAAAAGAAAAAAAAGGATTTCCAAAAAAATAAATAAATTCTTTAAGACTTATTTTCTTCCAATGACAATTTTAGGATTTGTTTTTTCAATACTTGGTATTGTATTTAAATATCTTAGCTTTGATATAACATCAATGGTTTGTTTTTTAATTGCAACTCTATTTTGTGGATTACCAATTTTAGTTAGAGCACTTATGGCTTTAAAACAAAGGGTTGTGTCAATTGAACTATTAGTTTCAATTGCTGTTATTGGAGCGATTTGTATTAAAGAATTTCAAGAATGTGCTATTGTGACCTTCTTGTTCCAATTTGGTATGTTTTTAGAACAAAAAACGCTTGATAAAACACGTGGTGCAATTAAAGATTTGGTTGATATGTCGCCAAAAAAGGCTAATAAAATAGTTTTGGGTAATATTGAAGAAATTGATGCTGATATGGTTAATGTAGGTGATATGCTTGCGGTAAGAGAGGGTGAAATGGTAGCCTGTGATGGAATAATTACAAAGGGTAGTGGTTATTTTATGGA
>CALCWU010000076.1 GCA_937905855.1 uncultured Mollicutes bacterium | reverse complement strand
CTGTAGTTATTTCGCAGCCCTTCCAAATTAAATCATAGCCACATGGAACTCCATGCTCATCGCGCATATGATAGAAGGCACGACATTCAGCACTATAGCCTGTAATAAATAAGAATTCATGACCAAATTTATCCATTGAAAGCTTTTGAACTAATCTTTCACCTTCAGTTGTTAAATCACCTTTTTCACTTTCAGGAACAGTGTAACCATATCTTTCTTCTAATTCTTTATATACATCATGTAAATCCATACGAGGGAATGGAAGTGTAGGAACAACAATATCAATGTCAAATACCTTTTTAATTTCCTCACCATATTTATCATGAACACCCTTTAAAGCATATGTTAGCATTTCTTCCTCCATATGCATAACATCCTCATAGGAATTGATATATGAAAATTCCAAATCAAATCCTGTAAATTCAGTCGCATGCTTACGAGATGCAAATTTTTCAGCTCTAAATACTGGACCAGACTCAAAAATTCTTTCAAAGCCAGCAGCCATAGCCATTTGCTTGTAGAATTGAGGTGATTGAGCTAAATAAGCATTACGCTCAAAATAGTCAACCTTAAATACACCAGCACCACTTTCAGATTCAGCACCAATTAGCTTTGGTGAATGAATTTCAATAAAATCTCTTTCAATTAAAAATTCACGACATTTTGCAATAAAATATGATTGAGCCTTAAACATTAAGGTATTCTTATCAGTTCTTAAATCAATCCAACGATAATCTAAACGTAAATCAATATTAGTTTCCTCGCCCTTTGGAGCAACTATAGGTGATGGCTCACCATATGATAAAATATTGATTTCATCTGGATACATTTCCATTCCATTAAGTTTAACATATTCACTTGGAACAATTAAACCTTTAGCGTCAATGACACAATCAACTGTTATCTTATCTAATGTTTCACATAGTTCTGTATGCTTTTCCTTTTCAATTGTAAGCTGAAGCTTACCACTAACATCCTTCAAAACAATAAAGCACATAGCCTTCTTATTACGAATTGTTTCAACAAAGCCAGCTACATGATTTACTTCATTTAATTTGATATTTTTAATATTAACTCTTGTCATTTTTCCTTACTCCTTTTTTTCTTCCTTACAGCTTGCACATGGTGATTGAGCCTTTAAATGATTAATAACATAAGGATATACCTCATATATACCAATTGTTTCTTGTTCATCAGTTAAATTATTCTTAATATTAATCTTGGCATTATCAATTTCATCATCACCTAAGATACAGGTAAACATTGCATTCATTTTATCAGCAGCCTTAAATTGAGCCTTGATACCTTTATTTAAATAATCAGTATCACAGCTTAAGCCACCCATTCTACAAACATTTATAATTTTTGCAACCTCTTTTTTAGCTCTATCACCAAGTGTTATAAAATAACAATGAATGAAAGGTCTCAAATTAGCAAATTTACTTTCCTCTTGCAATGTGATGATTAAACGATCAAGACCAAAGGCCATACCAACACCTGGCAAATCAGGTCCACCAAGTTGCTTTACAAGACCATTATATCTACCGCCACCACCGATTACATTTTGGGCACCTAGGCTTTCTACATTAGCCTCAAGCTCAAAAACAGTATGAGAATAATAATCAAGTCCTCTAACGAGATTTTCATCAATTTCATAAGAAATTGCCATTTCATCTAAGGCAGCCAAAACATTAGCAAAATGATTTTTACTTTCCTCATTTAAAAATTTAGAAATATGAGGAACATTTTTAAAGAATTCTTTATCTTTATCTACCTTACAATCAAGAATTCTTAATGGATTATTTTTAAGTCTTGCTTTGCAATCTTCACAAAGCTCGTCCTCATATTTTTTAAAATAATCAACTAAGACCTCACGATATTTATTTCTTGATTCTTCATCACCAATAGAATTTATTTTAACCTTAACGTCCTTTAAGCCAAGCCCCTTAATGATTGCTACACCAAGAGCTATAACCTCAGCATCAATATATGGCGAATCTGAACCAATTGCTTCTACACCAAATTGATGAAACTGACGATATCTTCCCTTTTGTTGTCTTTCATATCTAAACATAGGTCCCATATAAAATACCTTTGTTAAAGGAGAATCAACATACATTTTATTTTCAATAACTGCTCTTACAACGCCAGCAGTTCCCTCAGGTCTTAAAGTTAATCCTCGATCAGAGCGATCCTTAAAATCATATGTTTCCTTTGTTACCATATCAGAGGTATCATTTTGATTTCTATGGAATGTTTCACTATGTTCAAAGATAGGTGTTCTTATCTCTCCATAATTATAAATATTACAAA